>JAISCE010000067.1 GCA_031265765.1 Azoarcus sp. | reverse complement strand
ATTTTTGTGCCGTTTTCATGAGTCGCCCGTCATCGTCATGGGATTCCCGCATGCGGGAAAAACGTAGCGGCATCTTACGCCTATTTAAATCGTGTGTGCAATAGTTCTCACGATTTTTTTGTGGGGGCGGTTCGAGGGGCGGGGACGGATCGTCCGATACAGGAAATTCACGCCATAAAGGCGTCTGCATCATTCATCCCGTCGAGAAATACCCGTTCTGTCCGCGATTTTTTTTGCGAGGTTCAGGAAGTCTTCATGACATGCATGCACGGCCTCGATGTGCGCGCCAATCGCGCCATCCGCCGATCTCAGTGAAAACATGGGTTTGCGCGCATCCATGGCCATGGGCATGAGGCTGCGATAATGCTTGAGCATCGCCAGTGCGTGTGGATCGTTTTCCGGGTCTGGAATGTTTTCTTCGTTTTCGTCCAGAACGGACCGGCGGTATGTACGTGGAATTCTCGCAAGCCATCGCCGGTACGATTTTACCGGGCGGCTTTCCCGGATGCCATGCTGGCTCACGACATAGCCGACCGGCTCCATCGTGCCTCGCGGCATATCGAGTGCAAGATTCCTGGGCTTTTGATTCAAACACATCTGCCACTCTCTTCGCCACTCGCGCAGGGTCGGCCCCAGGTTTCTCAAGCCTTGCAAGGAAAACATATCCGCACCGAGCGGCACGACCACCTGATCGGAAGCAATCAGGGCCGCGCGATTGATTGCGCCAAGGTTGGGACCTGCATCGATCAGGATAATGTCGGCCCCGCGCTCTTTTCCTCCATTGTGCGCCAAACGGTAAAAAGCCGTCGTCACGCGAAAAGCCGCGCTGTCTCCGAGAAGGCAGCGCGGCCAGGCATCCGAGAGCTTGTCCTCGAAACGCGACAGCGCCAAATCGCCGGGAATCAGGGCCAGCCGATCCTGAAAGATTTCCAGATGCGGTTTTCCAATGTCGCCTGTCCCTTCCAGGATGGGCTGGATGGCGCCATGGATCGTTTCGGGATGTTCGCCATCGGGCCAGAGCGTTTCGAGCCGGTCTTCATCCAGGAACATCGAGGTCATTTTGTCGACCGACGTAGTGCGTTCGACGCGCTCCGATTCGAGATCGGTCATCAAACGCTGTAGCTGTTCTGGTGACAACATGGCCTGTCTCTCATCCGGGCGCGGGAATATCGGGCAGCGTCATCGCCAGGACGTTTGCCGTCTGCTTTTCGCGGAAAGCCCGCAATCTGGCAAAGAGCGCCGCGTCTTCATTCGCCAGCATGGCGACGGCAAAGAGCGCCGCATTGGCCGCGCCCGCCTCGCCGATGGCGAAGGTCGCCACCGGCACGCCTTTGGGCATCTGCACGATGGAATGGAGCGAGTCGACGCCGGAGAGCGCGCGCGATTGCACCGGCACGCCCAGCACGGGCACGACGGTCTTTGCGGCCAGCATGCCGGGCAGATGCGCCGCGCCGCCCGCGCCGGCGACGATGGCCTTCAGGCCGCGCGCTTTCGCGGTCTCGGCATACTCGAAAAGAAGGTCGGGCGTGCGGTGGGCGGAGACGATGCGCGCCTCGAAGGGTACGCCGAAATCTTCGAGGACGAGGGCGGCGGCCTGCATCGTCGGCCAGTCGGAGGCGGAACCCATGACGACGCCGATGAGCGGCGCTTGCGCGGCGGCGGCGCTCACTGCCCGGCTTCCCGTTCCGCCGCTTCGATGGTGTTCGCCAGCAGCATGGCGATCGTCATCGGGCCGACGCCGCCGGGAACCGGCGTAATCAGGGATGCGACTTCCTTGACGGCCTCGAAATCCACGTCGCCGCAAAGCTTGCCGCCTTCTTCCGGCGGCAGGCGGTTGATGCCGACGTCGATGACGACCGCGCCGGGCTTGACCATGCCGGCTGTGACGAAGCGCGGTTTGCCCACGGCGGCGACGAGGATGTCGGCGCGGCGGGTGTGGGCGGCCAGGTCGCGCGTCTTCGAGTGGCATACCGTCACCGTCGCGCCCGCGTTGATGAGGAGCAGCGCCATCGGTTTGCCGACGATGTTGGAACGGCCGATGACGACCGCTTCCTTGCCAGCGAGATCGACGCCGTTCGCCTCGAACATCTTCATCACACCGTAGGGCGTGCAGGGAATGAAACGGGCATTGCCCTGCGCCAATGCGCCGACGTTCTCGGCGTGAAAGCCGTCGACGTCCTTTTCCGGCGCGATGGCTTCGAGCACGGCTTTTTCGTCGAAGTGGCGCGGCAGCGGCAACTGCACGAGGATGCCGTGGATTTTCGGGTCGGCGTTCAGTTCGGCGAGCTTGGCCAGTATCACGGCCTGCGCCACGTCCGCCGGGTAAACGCGTTTTTGCGAGAAGATGCCCGCCGCCTCGCAGGCATTGACCTTGTTGCGTACATAAACTTGGGAGGCCGGGTCTTCCCCGACCAGGATCACCGCGAGGCCGGGGCGATGATTCCGCGCCGTCAGCGCCGCTACGCGCGTTTTGAAGGCCGCGCGCAATTCTTCCGCCAAAGTTTTACCGTCGATCAACTGTGCGCTCATCGGATGCTCCCGGAGAAAGCGGAGATTCTAGCAGTCCGCGCCCGCTGCTTTTGCGCGCCGCCAGCGTAAAATCCCGCGTCCTTTCCTGCTTTTGCGAATCGTCCGATGCTTTACCCCACTCCTTTCGATGTCATTGTCGTCGGCGGCGGTCATGCCGGAACCGAGGCCGCGCTGGCGGCGGCGCGCATGGGCTGCCGCACGCTGCTCCTGACCCACAACTTCGAGACGCTGGGCGCGATGAGTTGCAATCCGTCGATCGGCGGCATCGGCAAGGGACATCTGGTCAAGGAAGTCGATGCGCTTGGCGGGGCGATGGCGGCGGCGGCGGATGAGGCGGGTATCCAGTTTCGCATCCTCAATGCTTCCAAGGGACCGGCGGTGCGGGCGACGCGGGCGCAGGCCGACCGCGCGCTTTACCGGAGCGCCATCCGCAGGCGGCTGGAGAATCAGCCCGGCCTGTGGCTTTTCCAGCAGGCGGTCGATGATCTCATCGTGGAAAACGGGCGCGCGGCGGGCGTCGTCACCCAGATCGGGCTGCGGTTCGCGGCGCGGACGGTGGTGCTGGCCGCCGGAACCTTCCTCAACGGTCTGATCCACATCGGACTGGCGAACTACCCGGCGGGCCGCGCGGGCGACCCGCCCGCAATCCGGCTCGGCGAGCGCCTGAAGGCGCTCGGCCTGCCGCAAGGCCGCCTCAAGACCGGCACGCCGCCCCGACTCGATGCGCGCAGCATCGACTTCTCAAGAATGACGGCGCAGCCCGGCGACACGCCGCCGCCCGTGTTCGGCTTCCTGGGACGGCCCGAGCAGCATCCGGCGCAACTTCCCTGCTGGGTGACGCAAACCAATCCCCGCACCCACGACATCATCCGCGCCGGTCTCGACCGCTCGCCGATGTATACCGGCGTAATAGAAGGCGCGGGGCCGCGTTATTGCCCTTCCATCGAAGACAAGATCCACCGCTTCGCCAGCCGCGACAGCCATCACATCTTCCTTGAGCCGGAGGGGCTGGCGACGCATGAAATTTATCCTAACGGTATTTCCACGTCCTTGCCTCACGACGTGCAACTCGATCTCGTCCATTCCATCGCGGGGCTGGAGGAAGCGCACATCCTGCGGCCCGGCTACGCCATCGAATACGACTACTTCGATCCGCGCCACCTGCGTTCGTCGCTGGAGACGCGCGACATCGGCGGACTTTTCTTCGCCGGGCAGATCAACGGCACCACCGGCTACGAAGAAGCGGCGGCGCAAGGGCTGCTCGCGGGCCTGAACGCCGCGCGGCAGGCGCGGGGCCGCGAGCCGTGGTGTCCGCGCCGCGACGAAGCCTACCTCGGCGTGATGGTCGACGACCTCATTACGCGCGGCGTTTCCGAGCCGTACCGGATGTTTACCTCGCGCGCCGAATACCGCCTGCAATTGCGCGAGGACAACGCCGATCTGCGGCTCACCGGAACCGGGCGCGAACTCGGCATGGTGGACGATGCGCGCTGGGCGGCGTTCTGCGTCAAGCGCGAAGCCATCGAACGCGGCGCGGCTGCGCTGAAAGCGGCCTGGGCGCGGCCCGAAGCCATTCCCCTCGCCGAACAGGCGCGGGCGCTCGGCAAGCCGCTGGAGCGCGAGACGCGCTATTTCGATCTCCTGCGCCGTCCGGACGTGACCTGGGAGGCGTTGATGTCGCTGCCCGGCGCGCCCGGCATCGGCACGGACGATGGATGCGTCATCGAGCAGATCGGCATCGCCGCCAAATACCAGGGCTACATCGACCGCCAGCGGGACGAAATCGCCCGCCAGTCGCATGCGGGCGAATGGCGGCTGCCGGAAGACATCGACTATGCCGCCGTGCGCGGCCTCTCCAGCGAAGTCCGGCAAAAACTCGACGCGGCCCGCCCCGAAACCATCGCCCAGGCGAGCCGCATACAAGGCGTGACGCCCGCGGCCATCTCGCTTTTGCTGGTATGGCTCAAACGCCGCATGGCGACGGCGCGGCCATGAGCGGCGCGCTTGCCTCCTGCGGGCAAAAACTCGCGGACGGCATGGCGGCGCTCGGCCTCGATCCCGCGCCGGCGCTGCTCGCGCGCCTGCTGGCCTTCGGCGAACTGCTGCTGAAATGGAATCGGGTCTACAACCTCACCGCAATCCGCGAACCGGGGGAAGTCGTCACGCATCACTTGCTCGACGCGCTCTCCGCGCTGCCGTGGCTCGACCGCCCGCGCGTATTGGCGGATGCCGGTTCGGGCGCGGGCCTGCCGGGGATCGCGTTCGCGCTCGTCCGTCCCGGCATGGCGGTTTATTCAGTCGAAGCCGTCGGCAAGAAAGCGAGCTTCCAGCAACAAGCGAAAATCGAATTGAAGCTGGATAATTTCAGGGTCGTCCATCGGCGGATCGAAGCGGTTCGCCCGGCGGAACTCCCCGATGGCGGCGCGGAAGCCGTCGTCTCGCGCGCCTTTTCCAGCCTTGCCGATTTCGTGCGCCTGGCGGGACATCTGGCCCGCGAAGGCGGCGCGCTGTACGCAATGAAAGGCGCGTATCCGGCGGATGAGATCGCCGCCCTTCCCGCCGGATGGCGCATCGAAGACGCGCGCCCGCTCGCCGTGCCCGGCCTGGCCGCCGAACGGCATCTGCTGCGCATCCGGCGGGCGTAAGAGCCTGCCGGATGCGCCCCCGCCCGCACCTTATTTGGCGGAAAACTCATCGAACGCCGCCATCGCCTCCGTTGCCCACATCACCGAAGGCCCGCCGCCCATCTGGATGGCAACGCCGAGCGTTTCCGCCACCTCGGCGCGGGTCGCGCCCAGTTTCGACAGCGCCCGGGCATGGAAAGCCACGCAGGCTTCGCAACGCGCCGCCACGCCCAGCGCCAGCGCGATCAATTCCTTGGTCTTGGCATCGAGCGCGCCATCGGCAATGGCCGCCGCGCCGACCTCCTGGAAACTTTTCATGACGTCCGGAATCTCGCTCGCCAAATCCTTCATCCGGCCCGCGGTTTTCCGGAATACATCGTGGTATTGCGTGTTGTTCATCGAGTTTCTCCTGTAGATCGTCGGTGCCCGTACAGTGTTTCGAGAATCAGGCGTGCAGCGTTTTGAGCGCCACATCCGGCGATGTCAGCACGATCTTGAGCAAGGCGGCAGCGGGGCCGGTAGGGTTGCGGCGATGTTGCTCCCAGTTTTGCAAGGTCTTGACGCTGACCCGCATCAGGCGGGCAAACTCGCTTTGCGACAGCCCGATTTGTTCGCGCGCCGCCCTCACGTCGGGCGGCGCGACCTTGATCCGGCGCGAAGCCGGCGCTTCCCCGCGAGCAATCGCCTTGGCTTCTTTCAGGCTTTGTACCAGTTCATCGAACAATGCTTGTTCCATCGTCATAGTTCCTTTGCAAATTCGCGCAGCAGGGCGGTTTCCCGGTCGGTAAGGTCATCCTTTTTTGACTTGGGGTAGATCAGCAGCATGTAAATCCGTTCATCGTCCCGGAGCCAGTAGTAGATCACTCGAACGCCGCCGCTCTTGCCACGCCCAGGCAGTGCGAAGCGCAGCTTGCGGATTCCACCGCCGCCCTTGATGATGTTGCCTCGTTCCGGGTTTATTCTGGAGGCCGGCATACTCATCGTCCGTCAGCAGATCGGCAAGCAAGCGGGTGAACGTCGGGGTTTCAATGAATTCCATGCTTCGCATGATATCCGCCATTGGCGGATAACGCAACGCTTCTTCATAGGCATCGTGCGAACGGCGCGGCGGAACGGGGATGAGCGGCGGGCGTGAGCATGGCACGCGGAAATGTGGTTTTTGTATTCATCGGTTATCCATGATGTCTACCTGTTTCGCATCACGTATCAACATTCGCTGTTTCAATTCCGGACTTTGTATCGCCAGAGTGGACTGTGGCAGATCAAGGCCATAGCCGGTCATGTAGCGGGATATTCTGGCGATATCTTCTTCAGGAGGTGGAATAAGTTGATCTGGAATACCTTCGGCATTCAGGGCGTGTGCGACAAGATAGCCAATATCTGGCGAGAAATAAGTTATTCTATCCTTGCAACGCACTCCGATATCTTTGCTTGCAATCAACTCTTTTATTTTATCTTCACGCAAATATACAAAACCTTCCGGATTGAGCCGATAGAAAGGAAGGCTTGTTTCAATGATTTTCAGGTTATTATTGCCCTTTGCCGCCAATGCGCCAAATCCTCCAACTTTTTTACCTGTTTCAACGATTATGCATGCATTTTTGGGGTAGACATGAATATCGCCATTTTCAAGATAATTTTCTATTGTATTTTTTATGTCCAACAAAGAAACCTGTTCATCGCGAGTTTCCGGGAGGCTGACTATTTTTCCATTCTTGAAATGTAATATGGACAGTACAGCATGATTTGCGCGGTCGCTGAGCACCTCATTCCCATGACCATATCCCCTAATATTGACGAACCCGACGTTTTCCATTTTCACCTTGTTTTCTGTCTCTAGAAATCCTTCACCGTGATCCGACAGGAAAATTACTAACGCATCATCCAATGCGCCTTGGCGTTCAAGTCCTTGCAACAGATTCCGGACCTGACGATCAACCACCGCAACAGTTTCCAGAGCACGACGCATTATCGGATTAGGGACTTTCACATCGTCATCCAACTTTTGCACGGGACGGGTTTCCCATGGATAGTGTGCCGATTCAAAATGAACCGCCAGGAATATGGGTTTATCCGAATCCTGTACCGAAGAAAGAATGGAACGCACAAACCCATTTGGATTGTAAGTGGTTCCATAACCAGCATTTTCATAGGCATAAGGAAATATTTTCTTGGAAAAAGAAAATTGTAGAAGAATATTGTTCACCGGAAAGCGTGTCAGATCTTTCAAGAAAAATTCCATGAGGCCCGTTTTGGGGCCAACGACCTTGTCGAAACCAAATGTTTCATCCATGTAATTGAAACGCCGTTCATCCAGTGCCCATATAGTTTTATAGCCCAGTTCCCGAAGTTTGAAAGTAACAAAATGCTCTTTTTTGATATTTTTCAGATCGCGGAGATTGAAATAAGAACCGTGCTCCTGTGGTGAGTCGCCGCTTAAAATGCTGGCCCAGGCAGCGGATGTTCGTCCTAGCGGGGTATAGGCACGGGAATACTGTATCCCATTCTCCGCCAAATTTTTCAGGGTCGGCGCAAGGTCAAGTTTATTGGCGCGCATCAACATGTCGGGCGATAGGTCATCCACGCCCACGATGATGATATTTTTCCCATGCCGAACCTTGTCATTCTGGGAATAGTTGTCCAAGGGCATGAAAGCAAAAAGACAAAGCACGGCAATCGGAACTAAGAACCGCCATTGAAAACGATGTCGAATTTTGATAAGTGCTGAAAAGCACGCCCATGCAGAAATCAATGGTGCGCCAAACATTAAAATTTGAGCGCAGTTCATTTTCAATGCACGCGGAGAAAATATAAGTGCAAGGCATAATAGCAGTAATACCTTGAAATATCTCATGCCGGAGATACGATCTGTGCGCTCGGGGATTCTGTATACAAGGAAAAACAGAGTTCCTAGAAATAAAATAACAGGAGAAAGCGAATACCAACGGAAATAAAGCAACATTTCTGGAATCGAGAGGCTGAAGAAGGATGGTAGGCAAATGCATGACAGGAGCAGGCCCATCGAAATTCTTTTTATTTTATGAAGCTTTCGGGAGTAGACTGCCAGTTTCCATACGCGCAGTGTTAAAAATGCGAGGAAGGACATGGCACCGATAAAAAATACGGAATTCTGATGATTTATTTTGAAAACCGCATGATCGTATGCAAAAAGAGTTATACATCCAAAAAGAATTCCAAGGAATCGGCCTGCGATTTCAGTGAAACCAAAGATATGCGTTACCTGCCTGCCCGCCCATGATAATAGCAAAAAACATATAAACAGCAAAAGCAGGTTTATGGCAATGAACCCGAGAAATTCCAATGCAAGCCCGGTGTTGAAACCGAATTCCTCAAGGTTTTGGAAAAGGTTTTGCATCTGGTCATTGTTTTTATTTGTATTCCAGATAGCACGGATAATCAACTCAGGGATGCCTTCAAATATTTTTGAATAATAAAATAGTAAAAATATGGAGAACAGAGAAAGTTGTTTACCCAGATATTTCTGGATAATTTTAAATGTAATGTGAAAGTGTTCCGAAAACATATTGGTCAGCCTCAAGCGAGAGATATAGATCAAGGATACTGGAGGAACTCCGGCTATGTGTCGTTTCCGCCTTCTTTGTTCATCTCATTGCCATTATCCGGTTTCGGGAAAAATTGGTCAAGCTGGCTGCATACAGGCAGCAATGGCCGGTCTGCCGGTTCGTTTTCATTTGTTTTCCAATCGCAATAGTCTTCCAGAAGGTGGCGCAGAACTCCATGGACAGCTTCCTTCTTTATTCCATAAACTGTCACCAGTTCATCGCGCAGTTTATCGGCAGGTCCGAAAAGCCCCATTCCATATAAATAAGCGGCCCTTGGCAGATTATAATATACCATATCATTTCGATCCAGCTTAGGCTTTCTTTTTTTGTACCAAAAAGCCGTTTCGTTCAGTTGCTGCGCTGTTGCCGGATTTTTCCTGAAACGGAAATATGCCTGCGCGGAAAGATAGTAATAGCTGGAAATCAGGCCCGACGCAAGTGGCGTGAGTTTGATACGCAAGTATTCTGCATTGGGGTCCTCGTGAATGTTCAGGCTATTTCCTGTCCGCTGGCGAACCATGTCCAAATAATCGAGACTTTTTATATTCCCTTCTTTCATAAGAATACCCGCGTAAAGTATTGCTTCATCGGCATAGAGGAAGCCGGTCTCCTGCATCAAGTGATCCACGGCTTTTTTTGCCGTTGTCGAATCGACAGAAGACATGGCATGGAAATAGCTATAGCGGCTGTATTTGTCATCCGGGAATTGCTTCCAGCTCCAGCTCCATAGAATGAGGTTATCTTGCCAGAGTGGAATGGTCGTGTGCGTCGTCCAGGCGAGCATGGAAAGCCACACGGCTGCCACGGCCTGTGCAATAAGGCGCGGGGAAAGTACATTCATGGCGGCGGCGAATTTTTGCATGGGAGATGTGGCAAAAATGCGTTCCCATCTCAGCAAGACGGCAGCCATTGACCAGAAGGCCAGGGGCGTGGTCAAAAACCGCTCATGTCCCAGATTTTCGTTGAGGGATATAGAAATATACAGCGCCGGCGCGAGGTAGCACATCCCGGCCAGAAACACCCAGGCAGCGGCGGATCGGCGGCGCATGGCATGGAAGATCACGGCCACCAGGGCCGCAAGCGTTGCGAGATTGCCGAGGATGTCCAACAGGCTCCAGGCCGATACTACGGATTCGACCGGATGTCGCGGAAACATCGTGGCAAAGGGGAAAAGCGCCTGATGAAAATAGAACTTCACGCTTTCCATGGCCAGGAAAAAACTTCCATATTTTGCCGAGGCAGTCGAAGTCATATCCATGCTTACAGGCAAAAACGTGAAGCGCAGGGCGGCATAAAGTACGGCAATGCCCAGGAGGGTATTCAGGGCTTTGTTGTTGACGGCGAGACATTGGCGAAAATTCGCATAGGAAACCGGCGTCTCGTGGCGCGTGGTTTCGACGGCCAGCCACAGGCAGAAAATGCCCGGCAGCAGCATGATGCCGGTTTCCTTGGAGAGCAGGGCGAGAAAAGATAGAAGCCCGAACCCGATGAGGCGCCAATGGCCGGGGCGGCGGCTCAAATAAACCCGCGTTGCACCCAGGATGCAGGTGGTTGCCAGCACGTCGAAGCGTCCGGAAATCCATACGGTCGATTCCACCATGACGGGGTGTATCGCGTAGATGAGAGCGGCCCAGAAAGCGCGCCAGGATGCGCGCGGACTCTCCAGCGTTTTCGCCAGATGGCGGCAGATGGAAAAGACAAGCAGGATATTCACGAGGAACAGGGCGAGGTTCACCGCGTGCGAAAATCCCGGACGATTACCGGCAAGAACGGCGTCCAGCCAGAAAGAAAGCACGACCAGCGGACGAAAATAATCTGCTTCTTCCAGGAAGGGCTGGAGGAGCCCGGATAGATCGAACGTACTCAATGCCGTGGAGACAACTCCCCTGAAAATAACGATGTCATCCCAAAGGTAGTTGTAGCCCAGTGTGCGCACGTATAGAAGCAATGCGGCCAGCGCGGCCAGGACGGGAAAGAGGCGGATTTTCAAAGTGTTTTGCATGGTTTTGCAAAGCCGGAAGGGTGAGTGGAGGGCAAAAGCGCATTAATTCGGATAGGAAGACCCGAGGAGTCGAGACAGGGATAAAGTCCGCAGCGATTCATCAACATGATATCCCCGGGCTTTTCTGCCGTGACAACTGTGCGTTTCTTTTGTGGCGACAGAAAGACCCGGAAGACCAATGGCTTCCCGGTCGTAATTTGCCGCGGCATTTTTGTGAAAACCCGTATTCAGGCGAAAAATAGCGGCAAAACGCTCCCGGCGAAAAATCTTTCCGGTGCTTGCCAAAAGCACATCGCTGTAAAGCCGGGCGAGCGCCGGGTCGGCAATATGGTTTTGTTCAGTCATGACGGATTCCAGATAGCCTGGGGGAAGGGCGCGCTCGTAATGGCCGACGCGAGACCCTGAACGTGCCGGCAGCCTGGCCAGAAAGGCATTGGACAATGCCAGAGGGTCTATCCAATAAAAATCCGGGCCGGCCCCGTAAGGCAACATTCCCATGACGCAACCGGTATAAATTCCCTTCCGTGGCGCTGCATCCTTGAGCGCCTTGCCCGTGAGGAACCATCTGTGGGAGATACCGCCCCCCCCCGGAGTGTTTTGAAGAATGCGAAGCAGGCCGGTTGCCCTGTAGTAAGCGCCACGCGAATCCGTAATATCGTAGATGCGGCCTTCTATGCGGTAATCAAGGGTTGAAAAAAGTGTGAACTGTAATTGCGGCAATGCAATCAGCATGGCCGCGACCACGGCGGCGCCCAGTTTCCGGAATGGGTAATTCCTGAGTGCGCGGGCGCACAGAAGCGCGGAAAAGAGAACGGGAATGCTGAAAAAGCGTCCGGCCATGTAATCGCCGCCGATCATGCAAAGATAGATGCCCCAGACGGGAAGCCCCGCCGAGAGTGCTTTCCATCGCCGGGGAGATTGCAGGAAACCGATGAGGCAGCCAGCAAGCAACAGGATAAGGCTGACAGTGTCCGTGCGCGCGATATGCGCATATGTCAGGGCGGCTTGCGCAAGGTATTGCAGAGCCGGAATATCGGTAGCCGTTTTCGCCAATGCGGTGTTGGGCACGGGCGTACCGTAATAAACGAGGGAAAACAGCGTCCAGGCAAAAACGCCCATTCCCCCCATGAGTACGATGCCGATTTTCTTGCGCCAGGGATGTTCATCCGTCAGGAAAGCATAGAGAAGCGCCGGGGAAATCAATACAATGGCGTCCGGGCGGTTCAGGTACATTGCACCCGCAGTGAATGTCAGAAGAAAGAGATGATGCCGATTGCCTTCTTTCCGGAACCAGATCCATAAAAACAGGGTGATAAGCAGATAGCCAAGGGGATTTTCCAGCCCGGAAGTCATCCAGTCTATAAACGCCTTGGAGAAGAGGAGGGCGAAAAGAAAAAGGAAAGACAAAGCGCCGCAGGGGCGCAGGATTTTCAGTGCAAGCCAAAGTGTTGTAACAATGCAGATATAGCTTAAAAACAGGCTGATGTAATAGGGTTGATTATTGATCGCCGAACCGGCGAGCAGCAGAAAGAACCAAAGCGGATGCGTGTAGGCTTGCACGCGTTCATTGGGATTCCAGCTTAAACCATGGCCATTCAATGCATTGTCGACGACGCGGAACGTGATGAAGGCGTCTTCCGTTACCCATGCAGTCTTGACAAAAGTCAGGATGAAAAGGGCGAAGACAAGGAGGCAGCCCAGGCCGGACAGGGCGCTCCGCATGTCGAAAGAGAATGCCTTGCCAGACGGGAAGCGGATTTGTACAGATTCCGGCAAGGCAACCTGGAAATCCATGGCTGCCCACGATCCGGACGGAAAACGGATTTGCGGGAGTCTGGACATGAGGCCCGAGGGTTTGGACATGCCGGCGCTCGTTTCAGAAAGGACGGGGCGATTCTGGAAGAATCGACGCCGCGCCGCGCGAAAAATGCAATTTGCGTGGGAATGTCATTGTTCTTCCAGGCTTGCAGGCTTGCCTGCGCCCATGGCATGACAGGGCAACGAGAGCAAGAGGGCCGGGAAAGAAGTGGATTTGCAGAGTTTTTTGCATGGACGCTGAAAATTCTCTTGAAGGAAGGCAGCCTGCGTATAATAATGATTATCGTTTGCATGTCAAGTATCTTCCTGCCGAGGATCAAGTCGCGTTCATGGTCGGCTTGCCGGTCTTTTCCGGCATGCCCGGGGCGGAGTCCGTTGCCGCGCCCATCCTGATCCGGGCGGGCTCTTGCGTAGGCTCAAAAAAATAAATGGAAAATAGTTGACATGGCGAATAATAACTATTATCGTTCGCAAGAGATGCATGATAGCGAGGTAAACCCCTTGTGATGTACAACTTGGAGAAGGCGGCGGGCGCGAAGCCCGCCCAGTCCAAAGACCAGGTATTGTCCAAGCTTGAAGAGCTTTACCGGGAAGCTTTTGCCCATGATGGGTATGCGGAAATCCGGGTGGAGCTTCGTATCCTGCGGCGGGGGCAGAAAGAAGTCATCCTGCATTGCGGCAAGCAATACAGGTTTGTAGTGGATTACCCGTTGCCCGCCGCCGAAAAGCGGGCGGGCGGCGGCGGCGGACAAAAGCGTTTTCCCGCCGGGAGCGATCCGGCGAATGAAGAAACGGGCTGGCGACGTGGGGTCGCGGCACAACCTGCCGGCGAAGAGCCGGATATGTCGTAAAAAACGCGGCCCAGGCGTTCCCGTGGGGGGAACCGAAGCCGGTTCATCAGGAGATTCCTATGTCTATGTTGTCCAAGTTGCTGTCCATGCCCAAGGCCGAACTCAAGTCCAGGCTGCAAGCCGTCGATGCCGGCGCCGTCAAGGGGCGCGGCCTGCGCCGCCGGTTCGAGAAAATCCGCGGTAAACAAGGCGGTTTCACGCTGCTGGAACTGCTGGTCGTGGTCGCCATCCTCGCGGCGATCGCCGGCACCGCCACCATCATGCTGCAAGATACCGACCGCAAGGGCGCGGCGGCGGCGCACGTGGCGATGATGGATGAACTCTCCAAGGGCATCCAGACCTACATGGTGCTGAACAAGGGTAAATACCCTGACAACTTTGATTCTCTGCTTCTGCCCGGCGACGTCAGGGGGATTGTTCTCGACTCGTCGGATAGGTCGCTCTTCGATGAAGGGCTGCATGACGCTTTGTCAGTATGGAGTCTTAATTCGGCTGCCCAAAAATCACTGGAGGAGGCTGGTATTACTCAGTATCGTGTGCTGGACACTAGTAGTGTCAATTGCGGTGCTAATAACCGCGCCGCGGTTATTGCAGCGGTACGGGACAGGAGTAACGATGTAGTGCCTGGCAACCTTTATCGTTCTGACAAGGGCAATGGCTGCGGGGGTAAGTCCGATACGTTGGAAGTGGATTCGAATGTTTTGATTTGGAGTGGAGCGCCGGAGCGTGTGAATGCGAAGGCGAGCGACACGCTCATTGCTTTCGGCATTGGCCCCGATTCCAGCCTGTTCGATCCGGCCACTATTGGCGCGCTTTCCAATACGCCGACTTATCGTCACGTGGAGTCCCACCAGTACAACCGTTTCATTGTGTTGTTCAACGTGGGGAATGTGAGTGGAACCAACAACGGTAACGGCAAGGCCAGTTTCCATGCCATCATCGACGGCGCTGGCGATACCAAGGACGAAGAATTGGGCGAAGTGGATAACATCCGCAATACTTGATTTGTAGACGTCCGGCAGGTCCTGGCCTGCCTGTTGCACAAGGAAGGCGTTTCTCTCCTGCCGCGCCTTCCGCTTTTCCGGGCCGGCGTCCCCATGGGGCGCTGGCTATTTTCGCCCGGCCCGGGGCGTTGCCTTTTCCGGAATTTTCATGGGTTCCACGTATCGCCGTTCGGGTTTTACCCTGATTGAGCTTCTGCTCGTCTGCGCGCTTCTCGCCACCCTTTCCTACGTGGCCTGGGGGGCTTATCTGGGCGTCGACCGCCGCGCCGAGGATGAACTGGCGCGCGGGGAGTTGCTGCGGCTCGCCGATGCGCTCAGGCGTTTTCACGACGATACCGGCTACTGGCCCGGCGAAGGGCCGTTTCAATTGAACGAAGGATGCAAGGCCGCCGGCATTGCCGCCGTCGATCCCGGGCATGCCGGGCCGTACTCGGAGCCGTCTTCTACCGGGTCGGCCACCGCTGAGCAGCAGGAAGCGTGGTTCAAATCGCCCGCCAACCTGTCCCTGCTTTTCAAGGCGCCCGTCCTTTGCGCCGGGCATCGCCTCGTTTTCCTGCAAAAGTGGAACGCCGATACCCATCGCGGCTGGAACGGCCCCTATCTGCCGGTGGGCAAACGGCACTGGGTGGATTTGCTGGCGTCCGGAAATCTCGTCAATATCCCCGCATTCGGTGCAGGCCCCGCGTTCGCGCCGAACGGCGCGAACGCGGGCTGCACTGCCGCCGACCTGAATCGGTGCGCGTTCAACTGGAAGATGCGCCCCTCTTCTTCCGCCAGCGCCGGTTTTGCGCGTCATGCGCGTCCATTCCTGTTCTTGCTGTACGACGAATCGGCCGGGACGACCGAACCGGCTGAACCGCCTGAATCGGCTCTGCCACGCGCCGTTCCGCGCGTGGTCTATGCGGGCGCGGATGGCCGCTATGGCGGCGCGAACCCGCTCGATCCCTGTCTTGCCAGCGATTCGGCCGATGGCCGCGATGACGTGGTGATCTGCTTTTGATCTTGTCCATTTTTCACTGAGAGAAAAACGATGATGATTCCAGGACGTTTCCTTGCCAGTTTGGGCGTTGCCCTGTCCATGTCCGTTTTCTGCCTGTGCGCCGCCGGCGCGGCGCGGGCGGCAGACGCCAGGGCCGCCGTCGCCGCGGTCGATCCACATACAAGCTACAAGGAAGTCAAGCTGGCCGAACTCGTGCCCGCCGCGCGGATAACCGACGGCGGGCGCGTCATTTTCGAGCCGCGCCCGGTGCGCTTTGCCGCCAGGCTTGCGCAACTGCCCACGCCGCAAAAGGCCGATTACCTGAAACAGGTAATGGGCATGATGGGCATGAGCGCGGAATTCAAGGTCGGCCAGCGCGTTGCGCTCGATTACGGCGGCGAAAAATTGCTCGCCGCCTATGTGGAAGATGACGCAGCCTCTCGCATCGGCAAGGAACTCAAGGCGGGCGACATGCGCACCTTCTATGCCTTCCATGTCTATAACAACCGCTACGGGCCGGCGCTGCTGATTACTTCGTTCAGTGAAGAGTGAGCTTCCATCGCACGATATGAGAACCGCGCCTCCCTCCGTTGCCGGCTTTACCCTGGCGGAACTGTTGGTGGTCGTGGCGGTTTTGTCTGCCACCGCCCTGGCCGCGTTCGGGCTGGTGAGCGAGGACCGCGCCCAGGTGCGCATCGATGATACCCGCAACCGGCTTGCCGTTCTGCGGCGCGCCGTGATCGGGCCGGAGGCCCCGGTCTACGGCGGTGAAATGCGGCTTGCGGGTTATGTGGCGGACAATGGACGGTTGCCGCGGAACCTTGGCGAACTGCTCGGCGTTGCGGGAGAAGATTACCTGTTGCGTAAAGGCGTGGCGCCAAAGCTGGCCGCCAAGGTCGATGCCAAATGTTTCCAGCAGATGGATGGTGGCGATGATGATGAAGATAAGGACAAGGCCGTCGAACTTGGCAATGCCGCCCGTGTTCTCAAAGGGCATCGCGGCAATTACCTCGCCAGCGCGGCGCGTGGCGGCGAATTCCGGGACGGATGGGGCAATGTGGGATCGGCGGAAGCGGAAGGTTCTTCGGAGGATTCCGGTGAGAAAAATTCCGAAGCGGACAATTTCGGCTGGCATTGGGACGAAACTGCCGACGGTCTCACGATTACGAGCTTCGGCGCGGACAATATGCTGGACGGCGCTCCCCCTCCGGACTTGGAAGCGGAAGTCGACCAGACGATGCGCATTGATGACGCCGACTGGCGAGTGCCGCTCGATGGCTGGATGGTGACGATCAGGAATGCAAATGCCGCGGTTTCCGAAACAGTGGGTTCCGGTACCGGGGAAGCCGATGCTGATGAGGCCGATTCCGGGGAGGGCGGCCCTGGAGGAACCGGGACAGGAAACGCTTCTGCTGGAAGTGCCTTCACTGGAGATATCAGTCCCGATAACTTCGATTCCTCCATAAGCAGTTTCAGCAAGCTGGGCCTTGTCCTGCTGGTGTTCGAGAATGCCGGGGCGTCCGGGCGATGGCGGCAGTACCGGAGCGGTCCGCCCGATTGCGGCGGCAACAACGATCCGGATGCTGTGCTGAAACCCGGGGAGTTCTGCGTATTCAGGTTCGTTGCGGATGATGACGGCAAGATCCAGTGCGGCGGTGCGGGCAACAATACCGATGCAAAAGTGCCGCTTGGCCGCCATGTGCTGCTGCTTGCCATCGACAATACAGACAGCATGACTTTGCCGGAGGAGAAGTACCGTTTCGTGACCCAGATCGATTTCTTCCCCGGCGCGCTCCAGCCGAATCTTGTCTGGGAGGTACGCTGAAAAGATGAACACGGCGGAAAACAAGGTTTTGGGTGTTGCGCCGTCGGCGGGTCGCGCACCGGCCGTATCGTTGGCGCGGGCGGGCGGAAGATCTGAACCGGGCGGCGGCGGGCGTTTTTCGCGGACGCTCTCTTCGGGGGGCGCCGTCTTCACCGCAAGACTGTTTGCGCGGTTGCGGCGGGCGTTCTCGCCGTCCTTGCTGCTGCTCGTCTGGGACGTGGGCCGCCTGAGCGCCGTGGCGGCGTGGCGGCAGGGCAGGACGTGGCGCTTTTCGGAAGAAGCCTCGTCCCGCCTCGCCGATTTCGCGCCCGCGCTCGACGAGGCGCTCGACGGCCTCAAGGCCGCCGGGATCCGCCCGCCCCGGCATTGCTATCTCGCCGCACGTTTCATCGTGCCCGCGCGGGTGGATTTGCCCGTCGATCCGGAAAAGCCGCGCCCGCGCCTGCAAATGCGCGAACTCGCGCGGGCGGAGATGGAGTCGGCTGTCTCGGAAGCGGGCGCGTTCTGGACGATAGGCGCGGTGCTTGCCGCGCGCGGGCTGATCGGTCCGGAAGATCGCGAACGCATTGCGCTGGAACTGGCGGTGCGGCGCGAGCAGTCGAACGTGCCGACGTATTTTGGGCAGGTGGCCTGCGAGCTCGGGCTGATCGGCAAGGAAGACTTGCAGGTAACGCTGCATTTGCAGGAAAAGTTGCAAACGCTCGAATCCACACTCGTCTGTGGCTGGACGGGCTACCGGAGCGAGCCGGGCGAGCCGCCGGTGTGGCTGGTCTCGGCCAGCGGGATGACGCTGTGGAACCGGTTCGAGTCCGCCTGCAAGCGCCGGGGGCTGAAGCTGCTCGGCGGCCTGCCGCTGGCCTGGAGTGTGAGCGAGGCCGCCGGGGATGCCTTGAACCGCACGGCGCTCAAGGTGGAGCCGGAGGGCTGGACGGACGAGCGCAAGCACAGCCGTATCGCACTGGAAATCCATGCCGAGGGTGTGGTGGCGGTGTTGCGCCACCGTGGCCGCGTGGTGTCGGCGCGCGTCGAGGGACGCATGGAGCGGGGACTGGCGGTCGACTGGCTGTTGCGGCTGGTCGTCGATTGGCGCGCGAGCGGCGTCAATGCGCTGGAAATCGTTTGCCTCGAATCTGGCGACGAAGCGGCGATCAAGGCATTGTTCGACGATTTCAGCCGCCAGTGGGGACAATCGCTGCAATTGCGCGGTGCGGTCGCTACTCGGCATGGTCTGCTCGAATACCTTGCCGGGCAGTATAAGGCGCGCATCGAACCGCTGCCCCTCATCCGTTTTGGCGAATTACCCCGGCCATTGTGGAAGCGGCCGGGGTTCTGGCACCTCATCCTGCCCCTGTCGACGCTGGCGATCGTTATTGGGTTGGGCGTTCAGCAACGCGCGGAAATCAAAAAAGTCCAGACGCGGATGGATCTTGCCGAACTGGAGGCCAAGCGCGCCACGAACCTCAAGAGTTCGGAAGCGGGCGTTATCCTCGAAGCCCAGCGGAGCAAGAAAGAACTCAAGGATTTGCGCAAGCAGCTTGCCCGTCGCCTCCCCGAAGTCGAACGTCTGCGATCCATCGAAAACATGACGACGCATTTGCCGCGACTGTTGCGCGCGCTTGCCCGGAACATCAGTGACGATCTGGTGTTGGAGGTGGTGCGCAACGGCAAGGGAGGCGGCAATTTCGGTAATGTCATGGTCATCGGATGGGCGAACGACTACGGTAATGCGCAGGCTTTCGCGTCACGGATGCAGGGCGGGCTTGCAGGCTTCGGCTATTCGGTGGTGCAGACGGATGTCCGGGCCGGTAGCGGGCGCGATGGCAAGCCCGGTTATTTCGTGTCCTTCTGGCTTATTCCGGATGCGCGAAAGGAAGAACTCGGCATGGAGGACGGCGGCGCGGTTGCCGCGGAAAAGGAAACCATGGCGCCGGAGAGTGGAGAAGAGGAGGCGGGAAATGAAGAAGATCTTCCGTGATGCCGCGGATTTCTGGTTGCATTTTTCATTGGCCGAACGCTATCAGATCGTGGGTGCGACGTGTTTTTTGATCGCGCTCTTTTACGGCCTGCTGTTTTGGTATCCGGCCAACAAGACGCTGGGCAATCTGGCCTACAAGGAACAGAAACAGGCGGTGCGTAACCGTGCAATGAGCAAGAATGCGACAGTGCTGAGAAAATTCAATATTGATGGACTGAACATCCAGGCAACGCAACGCGAACTGGCCGCGGTGCAGAAATCGTTCGAGACGCTGGAAGCGGAGCAGGCGCGGCTGAGTGCGCGCTTCACGCCGCTCGACGATGTTGAAACTCTCCAGACGCTGAAGTCGGAGTTGACCCGCCTGGCCGAAAGCGGCGATATGGAAATCAGCGTGCTGGAGCATATCTATGCCCGGGCCAATGACCGTGACCATCCGCCAACGCTGAAACTGCTCAAGAAAGCGAGCGAAAGCAATGCCTACAAGCGTCCGCTCCTGAGGTTGAAGGCGCGCGCCAGCTACCGGGGCCTGATGGCTTTTCTCGATGGTCTCTCCACGTTGTCGCGTGTTGCCGCGCCAGTGTGGAGCGATATCTCGGTGAAAACAGGCAAGCGCCGCCGTAACGATGAAGACGTCCTGGGCATTGCCGAAGCGCCCAAGCAATGGTTGGAAGTGGAGATACGCCTTGCCATCTGAAAACGAAGACGCCGCCGCCCCGCCCGCCATGCGGGGCGGCATTGTTCCCACGGCGGGCCTGCCGCCGCTGGAAGCTTTCCGCTTGTTGCTCGAACGATTGCCGATCGAGGGGGCATCCGACTTGCATATGAGCGCGGGCCGTCGCGCACACTGGCGCGCGTATGGCGAACTGCGTGTTTGCGATGACCGGTCCTGGAGCGAGGCCGATGTGCGCAGCCTTGCCGAGCATATGCTCGATGCGTCGCGCCAGGTGTTGTTCGCGGAAACCGGCAGCGCCGACCTGGGCCATACTTCGCCGGGCGGCTTCCGTTTCCGCATCAATTTTTTTCGTTCGCTGGGCATGCCCGCGCTGGTGGCGCGGCATTTGCCGGACCGTTTCGCCAGCCTGGCCGAGCTCATGTTGCCGCCTGGGCTGAAGGAGCTTGCCTATCTGCCTTCCGGCCTCGTTCTCGTCACCGGCGTCACCGGCAGCGGCAAGAGCACGACGCTTGCCACCCTGATCAACGAGATCAATACGCACATGGCGCGGCACATCCTCACCATCGAAGATCCGGTGGAGTTCGTGCACAAGTCCATGCAAAGCCTGGTCAGTCACCGTGAAGTGGGGACGGATACGCCGGATTTCGCGCTCGCGGTGCGCGCGGCCATGCGCGAAGATCCGGACGTGATCCTGGTGGGAGAAATGCGCGACACCGAAACCATGCGCGCCGCGCTGACCGCCGCCGAAACCGGGCATCTCGTTTTTTCTACCTTGCACACCGGCGATGCGGTGGGCGCGACGGAGCGTTTCGTGGGCGCGTTTCCCGGCGAGGAGCAGGATCTGGCGCGGCACCGTCTGTCTCTCGTCATGAAGGCAGTGGTGGCGCAGCAGCTTTTGCCGCGCGCCGACCAGCGGGGGCGCGTGCCGGCGGTGGAAATCCTGCGCGGTACCACGGCGGTGACAAACCTCATCGCCACGGGCCGCAGTTCGCAGCTTTATTCGGCGATGGAATCCGGTTCGAGCCTTGGTATGCAGACTTACGATCAATCGCTGGCGCGGCTGGCGCGCGACAAACTGGTGAGTGTCGAACTCGTGCGCCCGCTTGCGCGCAATCCGGGCGGTTTCGACTGGCTGATGAAAAACGGCGGCGGCAATGCTGCCGCCGAGGCGGGCAATCCGGGCCGGGCAGGCGGCGCGCGGCCATGAGCGAACTGAGCGAGAGTACGCTGATCCAGGCCGGTTTACAGGCTGGACTGTTCGACAACGAGCAACTGGCGCGCTTGCGTCCGGTGGCGCGCGCGCGGCGGGCGAGCCTGATGGAGACGCTCGCCACGGAATGCGCGCTGCCGCAGACCGCGTTTTATCTCGCGCTCGCCGAGGTGAGGGGCTTGCCTTACGCGCATCTCGCGCGTTGGCCGGCGGATGAAGTCTTGCTCGCCAAGCTCCCCGTCACGCTCCTGAAGCGCCATCCGATAGCGGTATTGCGCGACCCGTCGGGTGTGCCACACATCGTGGCGGCGAATCCCGACGATGCTCTGGGGGTGGAGACAGCGCGCCGAGTGGTCGGCGCGCTGCCGCTGGCGATCACCGAGCCGGAAGGGCTTGCTTCTCTGCTCTTGCGTTTGCGCGGCAAGGAGGCGGGCGCTAGCGGAGAGGCCGAAGATCCGGTCAGGCTTTTCGAGCGCGTCGTGCGCGAGGCGTTTTTGCGCCGCGCTTCCGATATTCATATCGAGCCGATCGAAAACGCTGCGCGGGTGCGCTTGCGGGTGGATGGACGGCTGGAAATCTTCGGCTCGCCGCTCGCCCGTGAACTGGGCGAGAGCCTGATATCGCGGGTCAAGGTGCTCTCCGGCATGGACATCGCCGAGGCGCGCGCGCCGCAGGACGGCGGCCTCATCTACCCGACCGCGGAAGGCGGAGCCGTCGAGATGCGCGTGGCTTCCGCGCCGGTGAAGTTCGGCGAGCGCCTGACCCTGCGGGTGATGAAAAGCGATCCCGATCGCCAGAAGCTCGACGCGCTGGGGCTGCCCGCCGCCATGATCGCAAAGCTGCGCGAGGCGCTTGCCCATCCGCATGGCATCGTGCTCGTCACGGGTCCCACCGGCAGCGGCAAGAGCACGACGCTGTATTGCGCGCTGCGCGAGTTCGACGCCGACAGCCTCAACATTCTCACCGTCGAAGACCCGATCGAGCAGGTCATCCCCGGCGTCTCGCAGGTGCAGGTCAATACCAAGGTCGGTTTCGCCAGCGCCTTGCGTTCTTTCCTGCGCCACGACCCGGACGTGATCCTCGTGGGCGAAATCCGCGATCTCGATACCGCCGACGTGGCGCTGAAGGCGGCCACGACCGGCCACATGGTGCTGTCCACCCTGCATACCAACAGCGCGCCCGGCGCGGTGACGCGGCTGGTCGACATCGGCTGCGAGCGTTTCATGCTCGGGGCGACCCTGCGCGGCATGCTGGCGCAGCGGCTCGTGCGCATGCTCTGCCCGCATTGCCGCCGCGAGCGCGAAGGCACGGAAGACGAGCGGCGGCTTTTGTTCCACGGCGGCGAGCGGGAGGAAGGACGAGCCGCTTTCGCCGTCTGGGAACCCGTGGGCTGTCCGCGCTGCCTGGGTTCCGGCTACCGGGGGCGGATCGGGCTGTATGAGGCGCTGTGGGTGGATGCCGAAGTCTCCGCCGCGATTTCCGCCAGCGCGGACGAACGGACGATCGCCGCGACGGCGCGGGATTACTGGCGGCTTGCCGACGACGCGCGCGAAAAGGTGCTGGCGGGGGTAACGAGCCTGGAGGAGGCGCGGGCCTTCCTGTAAAGGGCGATAGGGACGAAAAAGTCCCGAAAATAGACGGTTCAGGACGAAAAAATTCGCTGATCGATCCCAGTCGAAAAAGACTGATTGGAGGCGAATGCACGGTGGTTTCGTCGTCCAGGGATTCCTTGTGGTGATAGGATTCAATCCTACCCAGCCGATTGGAGACCGCCATGCGAACCACGCAACAACTGAGCATCACCCTGCCGAACGATATGGCCGACGTGGTGAAAACGAAGGTACGAATAGGGGAGTACGCGACCGAAAGCGAGGTCATCCGCGACGGTTTGCGCGCGCTTCTTGCGCGTGATCGCGCCGTGGCAGCCTGGTTCCATGACCAAGTAGGCCCGGCCTACGATGCCTTGAAGGCCGACCCGAATCGAGCAGTCACCGCCGACCAGGTGCGCGCCCGCCTCGCTGCCGAACACGCGAAGGGTCGATGAACTATCGTGTCGTTTTCTCTCCCGAGGCCGAAGAGCAGCTTGCCAAGCTGTACCGCTACATCGCGGCAGTCGCCTCGCCGGACATTGCAGCGCGTTACACCGAAGCAATCGTCTCCTATTGCGAAAGCTTGCGCACCTTTCCCCTGCGCGGCGCCGAGCGTGATGATGTGCGACCTGGCCTTCGCATCACGCACTACAAGAAGCGCGCCGTGATCGCTTTCGACGTGGCCGCCGATCTGGTTTCCATCATCGGCGTGTTCTATGGCGGACAGGATTACGAAACGATCCTGCATGATGCCGCCGACGATTGACTCTCGTTTTTTGCGAACAACTCGGTGTGGAATAGCAGGGGCGGCTTGAAACCCGCTTATGCCAAGGTAATATAAACTTCGTAATGGCACCCAATTTCGCGTCGTTACTGAAAAGCATGGGTTCGTGGAGAGGATAGTTCATGCTAATGATAATGATTGCAATTTGCGATCACGATTGTTATCCTGTCGCGACCACATTACGTTCGAGCGCGAAGAAAGAATATGAAACCGGAGCAGTCGGCATTTTTTCCGCCCGCCGCCCATGGGAAAAAGTCCGTCCGGCGAGGCGATTCCGCCAGGCCGCGGCGATAAGGCCGTGGCGATGGAAGCCCCGCTGGTCGTCGATCTGGATGGCACCTTGCTGCGTTCCGACCTCTTGGTCGAAACGGGCCTGCTGTTCGCGCGCGATCATCCGCGCCAGTTGTTGTCGCCGTTCCGCTGGTTGGCGCGGGGCAGGGCGGCGCTGAAACATGAACTGGCCAGGCGCGCGGATCTGGACGTCGCCGCGCTGCCCTACGATGAAAACGTAATCGCCTTCATCCGGGAGGCGCGCGCCGGGGGACGCCGGGTGACGCTGGCGACGGCCAGCCACCAGACGCTTGCCGGGCGGATCGCCGATCATCTGGGCTTGTTCGACGAGGTGCTGGCGAGCCGTCCTGACGTCAACCTGAAGGGCGAGGTCAAGCGCGACGCGCTGCTCGAACGCTACGGCGAACAGGGCTTCGACTACCTGGGCAATGCCGGGGACGATCTGCCGGTCTGGCGTGCCGCCCGGAAAACCCTGGTCGCCAATGCCGCCGCGCGGCTCGAACGCAAGGCGCGCGCCCTGGGCAATTTCGCGGGAGTCGTCAGTTCGCGGCGCGCGCGCTTCGGTGACTGGGCCAGGGCGCTACGCCTGCATCAATGGCTCAAGAACCTGCTGATTTTCGTGCCGCTCCTGACCGCGCACCGCTATCTGGAAGCGCCGCTGCTGCTTCAGGCGCTACTGGCCTTTTTCTGCTTCGGCCTGTGCGCTTCCAGCGTCTATCTCCTCAACGATCTGCTGGATTTGCGCGACGACCGCCATCATGCCCGAAAGCGGCACCGGCCTTTCGCCTCCGGGCGTCTGTCGCCCCTGTCCGGCCTCGCCGTTTTTCCCGTCCTGCTCCTGTGCGCCTTCGGCATCGCCACGTGGCGTCTGCCCGGCGCGTTCGCGCTCGGCATGCTGGCTTATTACGGCCTGACGCTGGCCTATTCGATGCGGCTCAAGCGCCTGTGGGTCGTCGATGTGGTCGCGCTGGCAGCCCTGTATACCTTGCGCATCATCATCGGGGCCGTGGCGCTGGGCATTCCCCTGAGCTTCTGGCTGCTCGCCTTTTCCGTCTTCATCTTCCTGAGCCTGGCGCTGGTCAAGCGTTATGCCGAACTGCTGCCCATCATGCGGGCGGGGGGAGAGGACGGGAAAGCGCGCGGGCGGGGCTATCACGCGGACGACCTCCCGATGATCGCGTCCCTGGGGACGGCTTCGGGCTATATGTCCGTGATCGTGCTGGCGCTCTACGTCAACGATCCGGTGACGCTGGAACACTACCGCCACCCGGAATTCATCTGGTGCTCCTGCCTGCCGCTGCTCATTTGGATCAGCCGCGTCTGGTTTCTCGCGCATCGCGGCCAGATGCACGAAGATCCGGTCGTCTTCGCGGTGAGCGACCGCGTGAGCCTCGCCATCGTCGCCCTGATGGGGCTGGCGTTCTGGGTTGCGATATGAGCGCGGGGCCGATGTCCTGGGGGCGTTATCCGCCCTTGCCGCAGCGCGCCCGCGCGGCGAACTGGTGCGGCGGGCTGCCGGCGTTGCTGGCGAGCGCCGCGAAGGAGAAAGGCTCGACGCTGGCGCACGGCGAAGGCCGCAGCTACGGCGACAGTTGCCTGGCCGCCAGCGGCGAAGTCATCGCCATGCGCCGCCTCGACCGCTTCCTGGACGCGGACTGGTCGTCCGGCGTCCTGCGCGCCGAGGCGGGCACGACGCTCGCGGACATTCTCGCGGTGGCTGTCCCGCGCGGCTGGTTCCTCCCCGTGACGCCGGGCACGAAATTCGTCACCCTGGGCGGGGCGATCGCCAATGACGTGCATGGCAAGAATCATCACCGACGGGGAACGTTCGGGCGGCACGTCCGGCGCTTCGGGCTGCTGCGTTCCGACCGTGGCCGCCTCGTCTGCGCGCCGGACGCCGAACCGGCGCTGTTCGCGGCGACGATCGGCGGCCTGGGGCTGACCGGGTTGATCGAATGGGCCGAAATCCAGTTGATGCCCATCGCTTCCAGCCATGTCGACGGTCTTGCCGTGCGCTTCGGCGATCTCGGCGAATTCTTTGCCCTGTCGGCGGAACTCGACGAACGGCACGAGTTCTGCGTCTCCTGGGTCGATTGCGCCGCACGGGGAAAAACGGCGGGGCGCGGCGTCTACATGGCGGGCGATTTCGCCAGCGACGGCCCCAGGGCCGTGGAAAACCGCCGGCGGCCGGGCGTCCCTCTGACGCCGCCGGTCTCGCTGGTGAATGCATGGTCGCTGCGGGCGTTCAACGCCATCTATTGGCGCAAGGCGTCCGCGAAGCGCCGGTACGTCCGCGGCGGCTACGATCCTTTCTTTTACCCGCTGGACGCCCTGCCGAACTGGAACCGCATCTATGGCATCAAGGGTTTCCAGCAATATCAGGCGCTGATTCCCGATGCCGAGGCGCGGGCCGGCGTCCAGGCGCTGCTCGACGCCATCGCCCGATCCGGCAAGGGTTCCTTTCTCGCCGTGCTGAAACGCTGCGGCGGGGACGCATCGCCGGGGCTGCTGTCCTTTCCGCGCCCAGGCGTGACGCTGGCGCTGGATTTCCCCCATTCCGGGCATCTGGAAGACGCGCTTTTCCCACGGCTCGACGCCATCGTCCACGAAGCGGGGGGGCGGCTCTATCCCGCCAAGGATGCGCACATGAAAGGCGAGGATTTCCGCCGCGCCTATCCGGACTGGGAAAAACTCGCGGCGCTCCGCGATCCGCTGCTCCTGTCCCATTTCTGGAAACGGGTCGCGCAATGAAACGGATTCTGATCGTCGGCGCGACGTCGGCAATCGCCATGGCCTGCGCCCGGCTGTGGGCGGCGGAGGGTGCGCGTTTCTTCCTGGCGGCGCGCGACGCCGAAAAGCTCGCCGCCCTGGCGGGCGATCTGCGCGTGCGCGGCGCCGACGTTGCTTCTTTCCAGATGGACGCCAACGACGTCGCCGCCCATGCCGGCATGATCGAACAGGCGTTCCAGGCATGGCAGGGGCTGGACATCGCCCTGATCGCGCACGGCACGCTGCCCGACCAGAGCGCCTGCGAACGGGACGCCGCCCTGACCCTGCGCGAATTCTCGACCAATGGCCTGTCCGCCATCGCCCTGTTGACCAGTCTGGCCAATCGCTTCGAGCGGCAGCAGGGCGGCGCGCTCGCGGTCATCACTTCGGTGGCGGGCGACCGGGGACGGCCAAGCAACTACGTCTACGGGAGCGCCAAGGCGGCGGTATCCGTCTTCTGCGAAGGTCTGCGGGCGCGGCTTTCCAGGGCCGGCGTCGCGCTCACCGACATTCGTCCCGGCTTCGTGGCGACGCCGATGACGCAGGGGCTGCCCTTGCCGAAGCGCCTGACGGCGACGCCCGAAGCCGTGGCAAAGCGCATCGTGGCGGGCATCGCGCGGAAAGCCGACGTACTCTACGCGCCGTTTTTCTGGTTTCCGATCATGCTGGCGATCCGGTGCATACCTGGCGCGCTCTTCAAGCGGATGAAGCTCTGATGCGCGCCCCATCGTTCAATCCGGCGGCGGACGCGGCGCATGATCTTCCGGATCGTCGTCTTCATGCGCTCGTCTGGCCGGTACTGCTGGCCATGGCCGGCTATCTGGGTTTCGCGCTCTGGAGCGGCTGGGACGACGTCATCGGCGCGGTTCGCAAGATCGGCTATGCGGGCGTCGGCATCGCACTGAGCCTGTCTCTCGTCAATTACGCGCTGCGCTTCGCGCGCTGGCAAACCTATCTCGCCGCCATGGGGCACGCCGTCCCGTGGCGGCCCAGTCTCGGCATCTATCTCGCGGGCTTCGCCTTGACGGCGACGCCCGGCAAGGCCGGGGAAGCCTTGCGCGGCCTGCTGCTCAAACGCTGGAAGGTGCCCCTGCCGGACAGTTTCGCGGCCTTCCTGAGCGAGCGCCTCTCCGATCTGCTGGCGGTCGTGTTGCTGGCGCTCGGCGGCCTGGCGCTTTATCCCTCGGCGCGCTGGCCCGTCGCCATCGGCGCGGCGGGCGTCCTGTCGGTTTTCGCCGTGCTGCTCAACCGGCGTTTCCTGGAAAAGACTGGACAGCGCGTCCGGGGAGAGAGCCGCTGGCCGCGGCTGTCGCGCCACGTCCTGCAAACCCTGCTCAGGACGCGCCATTGCCATGCGCCGCGCCTTTTCGCCGTTGCGACGGTATTGAGCCTCGTCGCCTGGTTCGCGGAAGCCTTCGCTTTTTATCTGGTGCTTCACTGGATGGGGCAGACGGTTCCGCTTTTCCAGGCCGTCTTCATCTACGCCGCTGCCATGCTGGCGGGCGCGCTGAGCTTCCTGCCGGGCGGCCTGGGCGGGGCGGAAGCGGTCATGGCCAGCCTGCTGATCCTGTCCGGCATGCCGGGCGCGGAAGCCGCCGCCGCGACGATCGTGACTCGCGCCGTCACGCTGTGGTTCGCGGTGGCGATCGGCGGCGCGGCCTTGTTTGGAGGGACGGGAGCGGTGTCTCCCGGAAGCGGGCATCCCTCCCCACGAGGTCAGGAAACATGAAGCCCGCGATCCGTTACCGTCCCGACATCGACGGCTTGCGCGCCGTCGCCGTGCTGGCGGTCGTCATCAACCATGCCGCGCCGTCCTTGTTGCCGGGCGGGTTCCTGGGCGTAGATATTTTCTTCGTCATTTCCGGTTATCTGATCTCGCAAATCATTTTCCGCGAATTGCAGGAGAACTCCTTCCGTTTCGCCAGCTTCTACGCCCGTCGCGTCCGGCGGCTTTTTCCGGCGCTGATGACCGTTCTTCTTGCTGTGTTGATCTTTGGCGCTTTCGCCCTGTTCTCGGACGAATACGCACAGCTTGCCCGTCACGCTTACTGGTCGATGGCTTTCCTGGAAAACTTCCGGCTCATGAATGAGAGCGGATATTTCGACGCGGCCTCCTATACCAAACCCCTGATGCATCTGTGGTCGCTTTCCGTCGAAGAACAATTTTACCTAGCGTGGCCTTTTTCTTTGGTACTGGCGTGGCGACTGGGCAAGCAAAGAGCCATCGTCGGCTTGCTGTCCCTCTTGCTGACAAGTTCCTGGCTTGTCACGCTTGCTCTGGGAAAGGAAGGAACGGAAATCTATTTTCATCCTTTTACCCGCGTCTGGGAATTGCTCCTGGGCGCGGCGCTCGCCCACTTTCATGCCTTTGGCGTAAAACGCGGGGGGAAAAGTCGTGTACACCAGTTGGCCGCGCCTTTGTCGCTGCTCGGGTTCGCCGCTGTGCTCCTGGGGCTTTATCCTCATGACTGGAAAATGACCTACCCCGGCCCGATGACCCTCATTCCCGTCGCTGGAACGCTGCTTCTCCTCGCTTCACATGCGGCGTGCCCGGCAAATCGCCTGCTTGCCCTGAAACCCCTGGTGTGGGTCGGCTTCATCAGCTACCCGCTCTATTTGTGGCATTGGCCGGTTTTTTCGTTCATCCGCATCATGGAATCCGGCAAGCCGTCGCCGGTCTTCATCTGTGTGGGTGCGTTGCTTTCATTTTTGCTGGCGGCGCTGACTTGGCGCTTCGTCGAGTTGCCGATACGCAATATGCACACCATGCCCCTGAAAAAGAGCGGAAAAGCTGTGCTCTCCGGGCTCGCAGCTTCAATGGCGGTTCTGTTTCTGGCTACATGCAGCATTGCGCAATTCGATTTGTCGCCGCAGTTTACGCAATCGTCCCGATTTTCACCTGAAATCATGGCGGATTTGACACTTCCTTTCATGCGAGATAGCCAATGCCTTGACATGCTCCCTAAAGATGTAATGGATTTGGTCAGCTATTGTCGCTTGGAAGGCAAGACTAGCCCTATGATAGCCATAATTGGTGATTCACATGCAGGTTATCTATTCGCCGGATTTTCAAAATTCGCATCAGAACACGGTTACAGTACATTAGTCGTTGGGAAAAACGGCTGTTTACCTCTGGAAGGTTTTACCACCAGTAAAGCCACCAAGAAGAGAGAGGCTTGCACCAAAGTAATCGACGCCATATTCGATCTTCTGGAACAGATACCGCATATCACGCATGTCGTCATGGTGACGAGAGGACCATTATCCATTACAGGGAAAGGCTTTGGCCTTACCGAACCAGGTTTCAACTGGACTGATGCGATTGCCGCCACGCGCGATGGTAGCAATCGGCCTCCAGAACAAATTTTTGAGCATGGAATAGAAAATTCTTTCCTGAGGCTGAAAGCGCACGGCCTCAAGGTTGCTTATTTGTTGCAAGTACCGGAGCTTGGTGTACGACCGCAGGAATGCCTATCATCTCGCCCGCTGACCCTTACGCGATCCAAGACAGAGTGCACCGTACCCTACCCTGTATATCGAGAGCGGATGCAGCATTATCGGGAACTGATTGCCAAGGTTAACGCGCGACATGGCGACCTGACCATCGTCGACCCTGAACCACTGTTTTGTGATCGGACTAAATGCGCGGGTTATCGGGATGGGCAGTTATTTTACTATGATGACGATCATCTTAGCATAACAGGTGCTTATCATGTGGCAAAGCTCATCCTTGATGTACTGGCATTGCCGGTTCTGGCATCTGTTCAATTCAAGCCAAATGAAAGTACTACAGCATCATTTCGCGTTTCCCCCAGCAAATCATTTGTCCATGAAGGTCAAATGCAATGACCAAGCACATTACGCAATTGTGGCCAAGATTCTTTTCGGATAATTTAATCATCATGTTTATCCAGACTATGAAAAATCGTTTGTTTTTGTGATCCACCGGTGTTGCAAGCGGGCTACTCCCGGTGGTTTTGTTCCGGAAAGGGAACATCCTCGCCAAGACGTCGATGGACACGCGCATGGCGAGGCAGGCTCTCACGATGGCAACGCAGCAACAGCGAAGCGACAGGCATCTTGACAGATGAACATTAATGGTAATAATTATCATTGTTTTGCGTGGGCGAGCGCCGTCCTTGCCGTTCATGGCCGGGGCGGCGAGGTAGGTGTTCATGGAACCGGGGGCTTCCTTTGGGACGTTTCGGGGGCTCCCCGGTTTTCAGGGTCGGCGGCCCGGATCTTGTGATATCGACTGGATGATGCAGCGCATGGTTTTTGCGGCAGGGTTGGTTCTGGCATGACGGGTTTTACTTATCTTTGTCTCACGGCTCAGGGAGCGGAAGCGCGCGGCCAGATGGATGCGCCGGACGAGGCCGCCGCGCGCCGCCAGTTGCGGGAGCGGGGGTTGAAAATCCTGAGCATTGCGGAAGGCGTTGCCAGCGGCCGGGGCGTGATTGCAATACTGAATGGTTATGTATATGGTATTTCACGCCTCCGTTCCATCAGCGATGTCGACCGGGTGCTTTTTTTCCGGCAGATGCAATTGATGCTGAAAGCCGGGCATACGGTGCTTGAGGCGCTGGCCGCTACGGCTCGACTCACCGCGAAGGCGCGGCTCGCCGACAGCCTTGGCCGCGTGGCCGTCGGCATCCAGCGCGGCAGCAGTTTTTCGGTGGCGTGCAGCGGCGAGAAGGAGCTTTTCGACCGTCTGGCCCTGAAGCTGATCGAGGCGGGCGAGGCTTCCGGTGAGTTGGGATTGGTGTTCGAGCGGCTTGCGGCGCTGATCGAGCGGCGCGGCGAGGTGAGGCGGCAGTTGGCCACGGCGCTGGTTTATCCGGGCTTCGTGCTGCTTTCCGCCATTGGTGTAGTCAGCTTTTTAGTCATTACTGTTATACCGCGCTTCGCGCTTTTTCTGAACGGGCGCGGCAAGGCGTTGCCTTGGGAAGCGCAGACCATGCTGGACGTTTCCGACTGGCTGGGCAAATGGGGCGGGACGATTGGCGTGATCGCCGTGGCGTTTGCCGTCGGCATTCCGTTGCTGCGCCGGGCACCGCCCGCGCGGCGGGTCATCGACCGCGCTGTGCTTGTATTCCCGGTTTTGGGCGTCACGCTCGTCGTGGCCGCGATGGCGCAGGTGATGTGGATTTTCGGCGTACTTGTCAAGAGCCGCCTCACGGTATTGGAGTCCTTGCGTATTTGTGCGCAGGTGTCCGGAAACGCCACGTTTACCGATGCGCTCTCGCAGGCGGCGGACGATGTGCTGGCGGGCAAGAGCCTCACCGTCGCGTTCGAGGGGCCATCCCTGCCCCAACTCGTACAACACATGGCCGCAGTTGGCGAGAAAAGCGGGCAACTGGATATGGTTATGGAATCGCTGGGCGAGCATTACCAGAAATTGCTGGATGCCCGCGTGAAATTGCTGGCCGCCATGATCGAACCCGTGCTCATCGTGACGGTCGGCGGCGTGGTGGGCTTTGTCTATTTTGCTTTTTTCAAGGCCATGATGACGATTTCCACTGGAGCATGAACTTCATGCGCATAAGCACGTTTCTCGTCCTTTCTTTCGTCCTGCCGGCGCTGGTTGCGGCGCAGACCCGCTTGCCGGCCGGGATGTCGCCAGCCATTCAGCGCGATGTGGCGGCGATAGACCAGCATAACGGCGAGGTGAACAAACGTATCGGCGGCGAGAAAGGGAAGGTGGATACGGGATCGGAAGGCGGTGCGCGTTTTGCGCCGCAGACCATCGCGCCGCCGAGAACTTCAATCGCGCCGGGCGCGTCCGATGCACCCGAGCGCGACCCTTTCGAGGTGTCGCCCCGGCTGCGCGAGGATAGCGGGCGGTCGTCCCGTTTCAGCCAGCAGGGGGGTATGGCGCTCAGCCAAATCCTGCGCTTGCGCGCGGTGGTGCGGGGGCCGCAAGGCGGCATCGCCAAGATTCAATCCGGGAAAAATGTCATTATCGTCAGGGATGGCGATGAAATCGATGTGAACAACATCCGCTATACGGTGACGGTGGAAGCGGACGGCGTGTTACTGCACGGCGCGGGAGCGCCTCAATACAAGATGCTGGTACGATGAATATGAAAAACAGGTTTTGCCTGCCTCCGTCCCCGAGCGTTTCCTGCGCTGTGGCGCTTGCCTTCGCGCTGATCATAGCGTTCCCGGCGTCGGCGCGGCCTGTCGCGCCCGCGAAGCTCGATGCGAACGGTTCGCCGGGCGATGTTTATTTTCGACAGATCACGCTCGACGAAGCGGCGCAGTTCATTTCCCAGATCGGCAAGACCAGTATCGTGGTGACGTCCAGCGTAGCGAAAAAGAGGGTGTCTCTGTATCTGCGCGATGTCAGTGTGGACGGTATGGTGAGGAGCCTTTGCCGCGCCGCCGGGGTCTGGTACCGGTTCGATGCCCAGACCAAGGCGTATATCCTGATGAACGCGCGGGAATATCAGCAGGACATTGCCATCACTCGCGACGAAATCACCCGCAATTATGTGCTGCGCCATCACAACGTCGTCAGTGTCGCCAATGCCATCTCGGCCTTGTTCGGCAACCGGGTCAACCTCGTCGAACCGGTTGAGGAAATGCCGCCGGTCGACATGGGGGGGTCGAGCCGCAACCGGAGCGGTTATGGCGGCAGCGGTTACGGTAGCAGCAGTTATGGTAACAATCGTAATTATGGCGGCGGCTCTTTTGGCCGCAGCATCAGCTCCGAGGGTGTGTACAGCCGCCGCAGCGGCGGTTCTTCCCGCGCGGGGCAGGCGCAGGTCGATGCGCGCAAGGAAATCTCCGCTGTTTCGCAGACCGGGCTGGAGGCGGCGCTCGATGTCGACAGCAGCCAGGCGGAAAGCCTCGACGCTTCCGCGGTGATGGCCGCCGCCACGAACAAGGGGCCGGCGATCAACGTCACCTACAACAAGTTGCACAACATGCTGCTGGTGCGCACGAGCGACGAGGCGGCCCTGAAAGAGATCGACAAATTCGTCGTCGACATGGATCTTCCGCCGCGCCAGGTCTTGCTGGAGATGCGCATCCTGGAGGTGGAACTGGGCAAGGATTTCCGTTCGGTGTTCGACATCGGCGCGAGCGGCGATTCTACGTCGCGCGGCCCGCGGGAACTGGGCGCGGGCGGCAGCGCGAGCGGCGGCGTCCAGGGCGAGTTTCCCCGCGCCGCGGCTTCGCTCGGCAACTTCGCCGCCGAGGCTTCGACGGCCATCTGGCAACTGGTCAACGACAATCTGCGCCTGCGCCTGCAATTGCTGGAGGGCGAAAACCGCGTCAATGTGCTGGCCACGCCGATGCTCGTGGCCGCCAACAACCAGCCCGCGCGGCTTTTCATCGGCGACGAGCAGGTGTTGATCACGGGCGCGAGTTCCGACAGTGTCACCGGCACCACGGGCGCGACCAATACCACCGTCACCGTGGAAACCGAGCAGAGAAACGTCGGGCAGACCCTGGTGATCCTGCCGCGCATCAATGCCGACCGTTCGGTGACGCTGACCATCGACCAGGACAATTCCCGCATCAACAGCGGCGGGGCCACGATACCGTTGCCATTGGCCAATGGCGGGGTGCAGCAGTTCCCCATCGATACGGTCAATACCGCCAACATGCAAGTCACGGCGCATGCGCGGGACGGCCTCACCGTGGCGGTGGGCGGCATGATTACCCAGCGCGTGACCGATGCGGAAGAAAAAGTCCCGCTGCTCGGCGACATCCCCGTGCTGGGGCATCTGTTCAAGAAAACCGTGCGCGGGAACGCGCGCAAGCAACTCGTGCTGCTGATTACGCCGCACGTCCTGGAAACTCCCGAGGAAAGCGACGCATTGGCGCGCAGCAAGGAAGACGCCATGCGCGGCATGGATACGGCGGGCGCCAAGGAACAGCACACTCCCGATTTCTGGCGGCGCGAGTCCATGTTCAATCCGAAGACCGGTCTTGCGTCCGTCGAGCAGCCGCCCGGAAAAACGGCTTCCGGCGCGCCGGACGCGGATGCCGAACGATTCACCGCCATTGCCCGCGCCGCCGCCGATGCCGTGCGCCGCGTCGACCCGGACGCCGCCCACCCCGCCAGCGGCCTGGCGCCGGTTCCCTTCCAGAGAGCATGGCGGCGTCTGGACAAAGATGTAGAATGCCAGGTGTCGCATGCCTGGCGGATGGACGGCTTTTATGTGACGGCCTTGCGCGTCATCAACATGGGTGCGCAGGCTGCGACCTTCGATCCGGGTCTGATCGCGGGCCGTTGGGCGGCCATCGTGGCGGAGCGCCAGCAACTCGATCCCGTGGGAAGCGAAGCGTCATGGACATGGGTGTATGCGATCTCCCGTCAGCCTTATGAACAGTCTTCGGAGTAACAACCATGAAAAAACAATGCGCGCTGCTGGCGCTGGTTTCGATATTTTCCGCGCCGCTCCAGGCGCATCCGCTGGATGATGCCGGCATATGGGTGTACGATGGCGCGCGCCTCGGCGCGAAGACGCCGCCCACAATGGTTACGCAATCCACAACGACCGCGCGGCCCGCGACGGACGCGCCGTCCGGTGCGCCCGCCACGTTTTTCATGACGATGTTTCCGGAAAACGGCGAGCGCCGGGATGCGCCGGATGCGCCGGCCCAGAGCGCCGCGGACGCGGAGGAGGGCGCAAATCCCAAAGACCTGCGCCACGCCTGGACAGCCGCCCTCGGCTATCGCCGCGACCGGCTCGATTTCAATATCGCCGGTTCCGGCGGCGCGCCCAATGTCCTCTCCGAACTGGAATGGGAAACGGAGATGGCGGAATTTCGCCTGAACGGCGACTGGATGGCCGCCAACGGCTTCACCATCGCCGGGGAACTGGCTTATGCCTCCGGATTCTCCGGCAAGGTGCGGGACTCCGATTATATGTATAACGGCAGGCAGGGCGAATTTTCGCGCTCCTATTCCAAACCGCATGGCAGCACGGAGAGCCGCTTCGCGCTCGGACTGGGCTGGCGCATCATGCCGCACAGTCGCGTCGGCGTGACGCCGATGGCGGGCTATGCGTACCAGGAGCAGGATTTGCGCTCCCGCCATGGCCGGCAGGTCGTCAGCGATTTCGGCTTTGGCGTTCCGCTCGGCCCGATCCATGGGCTGGATTCGCACTACCGCCCGCGCTGGCACGGCCCCTGGCTGGGTTTGCGGCTCGATGCGCATCTCGGAAAGCGGTTCGATTTGCGGTTCGGGCTGAAACAGCAGTGGTACCGCTACCGCGCCGAGGCCGACTGGAATCTGCGCAGCAATTTCGAGCACCCGGTCAGTTTCAGGCATCACGGCAACAGCAGCGGCTGGCAGGCAGAGATCGGCGCGCTCTGGCGCTTGTCCGCGCAAAGCGCCATCACGTTCACGCTGGATCGCAGCGAGCAGCGGTTGAGGAATGGGACGGATCGCACTTTTCTCTCCTCCGGCGAATCGACGAAAACCCGTCTCAACGGTGTGAATTGGGACAGTTGGGCCGGCGCATTGGGATGGCGCCTGGATTTTTGAGGGGAAAGCCCATGTTCGCCGCCTTCGTCCCCGATTCCCGCCGCGCCGTGAAAACGAAAGGCGGCCCGCGCCGCGCGCGGTTTGCGTGTCCGCCGCGGGAAACGGCCCATTCTTCGTCAACGCCGATCGACCTCCAGAGGTTCTTCCATGTCTTCCGCCCAAGCCATTCTTCATCCGGTTCCGCCTCCTTCCGGGGAGACTGAAGCCGCCCCGACAGCCGTGGATGCCGCGCAGGCGTCGCGCCTGGGCGCGGCGCTCGACAAGGCGGGCCAGATACTGCTCGGCAAGGCGGAAGCCGTGCGCCTTTCGTTCGCCTGCCTCGTCGCGGGCGGCCATCTGCTGATCGAAGACCTGCCGGGCATGGGCAAGACCGTGCTCGCACATGCGCTCGCCCGCATCGCCGGTCTGCAATTCAACCGCGTGCAATTCACCAGCGACATGCTGCCGGGCGATCTCACCGGCGCGGCGGTGTTCGACCGCGACAAGGGCGAATTCGTCTTTCACCCCGGCCCGGTCTTCACCCAGGTATTGCTCGCCGACGAAATCAACCGCGCTTCGCCGAAAACCCAGTCGGCCCTGTTGGAAGCGATGGAGGAGCGGCAGGTATCGAACGAATGCGAGAGCCGTCCCTTGCCCCGGCCCTTTTTCGTCATCGCCACCCAGAACCCGGTCGATCGGCTTTCCACCAATCCGCTGCCGGAAGCCCAACTCGACCGCTTCCTGATGCGCCTTGCGCTCGGTTATCCGGACAGGGCGGCGGAACTGGAGATCCTGCGCGGCGAAGACCGCCGCGCGCTGCTCGAACGGACCGGCCCGGCGCTGGACGCCGGGCTGCTCCTCGCATTACAGGCGCAGGCGCGGGCCGTCCATGCCGCCGAACCGTTGCTCGCCTACATTCGCGCGCTGGCCGAACACACCCGCCACGGCGCTGGACTCCCCTATGGGCTGTCGCCGCGCGGCGCGCAGGCCCTGCTGGCCGCCGCCCGCGCCTGGGCGCTTCTCGGCGGACGCGATCATGTGCTGCCCGGCGACGTGCAGGCGGTGTTTCCCGCCGTCGCCATACATCGCCTCGGCTTGGGCGATGCGCGCGAGGCGGGGACGGCAGCGCGCGAACTGCTGGCTGCCGTGCCCTTGCCATGAGCGCCATCCGTAGCCTCGTTTCCCGCTGGGGAAAATGCAGACGGGATGCCGGGGCCGCCGCGACGAAGCCGCCGCGCGCCGTCCTCGCGCCCACCGCTTCCGGCGTCGTCTGGCTGCTGGCGGTGTTCGCCTTGCTGGCCGTTGCCGTCAATTACGGCAACAACCTCGTGTTCGCGCTGGCCTTCCTGTTGCTGTCGATCTGGATTTCGGCGGGCTGGCAATGCCGCCGCGGCCTCTCCGGGCTGGAATGGCTGCCCGCGCCCGAACCGGAAGCATTCGCGGGCGAGGTTTTGCACCTCTCGGGCAGCGTCCGCGGCCTACCGGGGCGGCGGCATGGGCCGGTGATGTTGTGCGCCGGACGGGGACGCCGCCGCCACTGCGGCCCCGCCGCGCAGGCGGCGAGCGGCGCGGGCGATGGCGCGGCGCTCGAATTGTCGCTGCCCGCGCCTGCGCGCGGACGGCGGCGGATCGAGGATTTGCAGCTTTTCTCGCTCCACCCGCTCGGCTTGTGGCGGGCGCTGCGGGCGCTGCCCGATGTAATGGCGCTCATTTATCCGCAACCGGCGGGCGAGCGTCCGCTGGCGGGCAACGCGCCCAGTCCGGCGCACCGGCGGCAGGAGGCGGGCGATTTCCAGGGCGTCCGGGCTTATGTGCCGGGCGATTCGCCGCGCCGGATCAACTGGCGGATTTATGGCCGCCGGGAAGAACTGGCGGTCAATAGCTTCGACGGCGGCGCGGGCGGGCGGGCGCTGTGGCTGGATGCCGCCGCCTGCGAGGGCGATCTGGAAACCCGTTTGTCGCAGTTGTGCCAGTGGGTCGTCGCCGCCGAACGGCAGGGGCGCGAGTACGGCCTGCGCCTGGGAAACGGGCAGGATCGCCCGCCCGGACGGGGACGCGCCCATTACCGGGCCTGTCTGGCGCGGCTGGCCCTGTACGGGGAACGAACGGCGGCGTCCGCGCCGCCTGTTGCGGCGGGACTGTCCGCTGCCGCCAGTACATCGTGAGGAGTCATGTCATGAGCAACGAAACCGCGATGGCAAGCCCGGCGGAAATGCCGCTGGCTGCTTCGCCGGAAACCCCGGCGAAGCCCGGCGCCGCCGACAGCCTGCTGGTGTGGCGCACGCGGGCGTCCTCCCGTCATTTGTTGATGTCCATGGTCTATAGTATCGGCATTGCCTGCGCCACGGGCATCGTGCTGCTGCTGCCGATGGGGAACGGGCACCTGATCCTGATCGCGCTGGTCGCGCATCTGGTTTCCGGCGCGCTCGCGCTGGTGTTTTTCATCCCCTTCCTTTTCGTGCACCTGAGCGACGGCAAGGAGCCGCTCCTGCATCTCGTCATGCCGTGGCGGCTGCTGCACCGGCTGTATAAAGGCGAGCCGCTCTATCACAGGGTGCTCGGCTATCTCCTGATGTGGTGTCTGGCGCTGACGATCGTCACCGGCCTGACGATCGCCGCGCCCGCCATCTCCTATCTCGCGGGGCGGGCCGCGATCCTGCCTTACGGCGTCGGCCCCGCGCTGCTGCGGCTGCACCTCACGCTCTCGGGCTTGCTCGTCTTTTTCGTGCTGCTGCATTTCCCGAAAAGGCCGTTGCCATGAGCGTGAAATTCCCGGCCCGTTTTTTCGCCCTGCCGCTGGGCCGCTTCCTGCTCGCGCTCGCCGCCGCGTTGTTGCTCGCGCTGGCGCTCGACCGGCTGTTGCCGCCGCCGGTCGATCTGGGCGTGACGCCGGAAAAGGATTTGCCGCTCTACTCGAAACCGTTCGGCAAGGAGCATCCGCCTTTCTATCCCGCCGAGCTTTCGACGCCGGACGGCAAGCTTCTCAACTGGCGCGCCGTGCCCGGCGCATTGAACTGCGGCGAGTGCCACCTGAAAGAGACGGTGGAATGGGCGACCTCGATGCACGCCATTTCCGATCTCGATCTGGTCTATGACAGCACGGTGCTGGAAAACACCCTCGCCAGCCGCGCCGGCAAGGCGGCGCACGGCATGGAAAAGGGGCGCTGGTGCGAAGCCTGCCACAATCCGCTCGGCACCCTGGCGGGCGCGGTCACGCCCGCCAACAGCGTGCAGGAAATCGCGGCGATGGAAGAAGGCACCGCCTGCATCGTCTGCCACGCCGCCAACCGCGCCGAACCGCTGGCCGGCAACGGCGCGCTGGAAATCGACATCAACGGCATTTTCCGCTACGCGCATCCGGCGCTCATCGCCGCCGCGCCGTCGCGTCATGCCCAGGACATGCGCGCGCGCCGCGTCCAACCCTTGATGGGCAGCAGCGCGCTGTGCGGCGCATGCCACACGGAAATCCGTCCCACCTCGGTCAATGCGGCGACGCCTCCGCTGAATCTCCAGGACACTTACAGCGAGTGGCGGCAATCGCCTTATGCCGCGGCGGGCATCCAGTGCCAGGACTGCCACATGGCCGCCGATCCCGCCGGTTTCGTCGCCGCCCTGAAGCGGGGCGAGCGGCCCAGGAAAACGGTGTCTCACCGCTTCGCCGGGAACAATTACCTGCTCTCCAACACCGCCTTGCCCGCCGGCCTGCTATCCGCCCTGCGCGGCGGCTCGCCGCCGGGACTCAACCGCCTGTATGACCGCGCCACCTTCAAGAAGGAACTGGGCAAGACGCACGAAGCCGTCGTCGCGCTCCTGCGGGAAGCCGCCGAACTGCGGGTGGAAGCCGCGCCCGGCGCGCCGCGGGATGGGGCGCTGCATCTGCGGGTGCTCGTGACCAACGCGGGCGCGGGCCATGCGCTGCCGACCGGCCCGCTCGACCAGCGTTATCTGTGGCTTGAAGTGCAGGCGAAGGATGCCGCGGGCAATACCGTCTTCCACCAAGGCAAGTTCGACGAGAAAAAAGGCGAGGAAGACCCCGAGGCCGTGCGCTGGATGAAGGAAGTGCGCGACATCGACGGCAAGCCCGAGCGCCGCCATCTGCTGTTCGACGCTTTCACGCTCCATTACACGCGCAAGCCGGTTCCGCCGCGCCAGACCGATGCGGTGGATGTCCGCGTCGCCCTGCCCGCGGGCGTGCAAGGCCCGGTGACGGTGGATGTCCGCCTCTGGTACCGGATGGCCGTGCAGGACATCCTCAAGAACATCGAAAACCAGGGCTTGGGCAAGGTCGATGCCATCGTTCCGCCGCTGCTCCTGAAAGAAGTCCGTCATACCGGCGCGGCGGGGGCGGCAGCGGCATCCGCCGCCGGGCGGACGCACGAAGCCGGACAGGGAGGTAAATCGTGAAAGCCGAAACCGCAGCCGGATCGCCCCCCCGCCCGTCGCGCTTGCCGAGTCTCATGGAAGTACTGGCGGTCGCCTTGCCCCTGGCCGCCGCCATCGGCATGGGAGCTTATCTGCTCTCCGGCTTGCCGGGCGGCGACGATGCCCACTATGCGCGCGCCCGTGACGACATCCGCGCCCTGCGCAGCGTGCTGCTTTTCAGCCCTCGCGGGATGCCCGCCACCGAAGCTGGCCTGCGCGCGCTCGTCGAGCGGGGCGAGCTTCCTTTCCTGCCGCAAGACCCGTGGGGGCGTCCTTACCAGTACCGCAATCCGGGCACGGAATCCGCCTGGGAGTTGTACTCGCTCGGCCCCGACGGCGTGGAGAGCAAGGACGATGTGATTTCCTGGAACCTCTACGGCGGGCGATGAGGCGACGAATGGCGCGCTTGCCCGTCTCTTTGCCCCTGCCTGCGTCCACGTCCGGCAGCGCGTGCGCGGGCTGGAGCCTCGCCCTGCTGGCGCTGGCGCTGGCAAGCCACGCGCCCGCCCTGCCTCTCGCCGCGTGGCCCGCGCTGATCCTTGCGCTGTGCAGCCGGAGGCTGCCGCAACGGCGTTGGACGCCGGTCTTGCGGCTGCTTTTCCTCGGCGGGGTCGCCGCCACCGCCGGATGGGCCTTCGGTTGGACGGACAGCCGTACCGTGCGGGTGGCGCTGCTCCTCGTGCTGGCGCTGAAATGGGCCGAAGCGCGCGGCGCGCGGGAATTCGCCCTGCTTGCGGGCGGATCGCTGCTCGCGGGCGCGCTGGGCCTGCTGCATTGGGACGAGTGGACGGGCCTTGCGCTGATCGTGCTCCTGCCGCTCCTCGCGCTGGGCGCGCTGGAGGCGGCGGCGGAAGCGGAAATGCGCGGCGGGCAGGCGGCGGAAACGCCTTTGCCCGTCCGCGCGGCAGGGCGGCGCATCGGCGCGCGCCTGGGCGGCAACCTGGGCCGCATCGCGCTGGCCTTGCCGCTGACGGCGGCGCTCTTTCTGTTTTTCCCGCGCATTCCGGGGCCGCTTTGGGACATCGGCCTCACCTTCGGCCTGCCGCTGTCGATCTCGCTGGAAAAATCCAATCAGGGCCTGGGCGTTTCCACCCGCCTGAAGCCCGGACAGGGGCAAGTCCAGACCGGCGTGGGCGAAAGCGCGCCGGTACTGGTGGCCGAATTCGAGAACTGGGTGCCGCCGACGAGTCTGCTCTACTGGCGCGGGCCGGTCTATTACGATTTCGACGGGCGCGAATGGCGGCTCGGCCCGGAATACGAAGCGGGGCAGGGGCGGACGCTGATGCGGCGCGGCTGGACGAAGGGCGGCGCCTTTTCCGCGACGCTGGCGAGGAAAGCGAACGAAATCGCCTATACGGTGCGCCTCACCCCGCACGACCGCCTCTGGCTTTACGGTCTCGACCTGCCCGCCGCGCTCGCCGCCGAATCCTTCGTCAGCGCCGACTGGCAGGTGCTCGCCCATCGTCCGGTGGAAGCGGAGACGAGCTACCGTCTGAAGTCGTGGCTGGAATGGGAAGCGGGCGGCGCGCTCGACGACGCCTTGCGCCGCCGCGCGCTGGCGCTGCCCGAAACCGGCAATCCCCGGCTGCGGGCGCTGGGCGCGGAACTGGCCGCGCAGCCGCCGGACGGGCGCATCGCCTCCGCGCTCGGCGCGCTGGCGAAAAACGGCTACAAGGTGCGCGACCGCTTCACATTCCGCGAAGGGCCGGACGCGCTCGATGAATTCTGGTTCGACACCCGCGAGGGCAATGCCGACCTGTATGCCGGAAGCTTCGTTTTCCTGATGCGCGCCGCCGGTCTGCCCGCGCGGCTCGTCGCCGGCTACCGGGGCGGCAAGCTGATGGCGCTCACCGACTACGTGATCGTCAAGAAAAACCACGCCCACGCCTGGGCGGAAGTCTGGGATGAGGCGCGGGGCTGGTTGCGCATCGACCCCGTCGACCTGATTGCGCCGGAGCGTTTCGCCGGCAAGCCGCAGGCGAAAGCCGCGCAACCCAAACCGGCGAGCGCCGCCGCGCCGAAACCGCCGCCGCAAGAGGCCGCGCGCCCGCAAGCGGCGTCTACCGCGCCGCAAAAAGCGCCGCCCGCCTCCGCGCCCGCCGCTGGAATGACGGCAACCGTGAATGTGGGCGGCAACCTGCCCGGACTGGACGACTTCTTCGCGCGCTGGGTTTTCCGGCTCGACGGCGAAACACAGCAATCCCTGCTTGCCGGTCTGGGCGAGAAACTCGGCGAAAAACTGGGCGGCGCGCTCGGCGGCAAGTTCGCCTGGGTCTGGATGTTGATCGGCGCGGCGATTTCCAGCGCGCTGGTGCTCGCCATCGGGCAATTGATCGCCTGGCGGCGCGAATCGCGTCACTTGCCGCCGCCGCAACGCCACTGGAACCGTCTTGGCCGTTTACTCGCCCGCCGGGGCTTCCGGCAAGCGGCGTGGGAATGCCCGGACGGCTTCGCCCGCCGGGTCGCCGCCGCCCGTCCGCTCTGGGCCGGCGCCATGACTGCGCTGGCGAACGCCTATACCGACTGGCGCTATGCCCTGGGGCGGGCCGATGCGCCCCGCCGCATCGAAATCTGCGCCCGCAAGCTTCACAACCTGATCCTGGCCGACACCGCCGCGCCCCGGCCAAAACCGGAAACACCCTGAGGATTCACCATGTTCCGCCCATTCCGCGCCATCCTGTGCATAGGCTTCGCCCTTCTTGCCGCGCCCTTGCGCGCCGCGCCCGACGGCGGGGCGGTCATCGCCGAAATCCTCCAGCGCGGCGAAGCCGCTGTCGCCGCCTACGACGAGGCTGGCCCACTGGCAACCGCGAGCGAATTTTCGGCGCTGTATTTCGACCGCTTCGAGGCGCTGGAACTCGATCTGGGCCTGCGCGACGCCGGGCTGAAGAACGAACTGGAAGTGCTTTTCGGCGCGCTCAACGGCAGCGCCATGCGCGGCGTGCCGCGCGCGCGGCTGGAAAGCGCGTGGCGTAGCCTGAAGACCAAGCTCGAAGAAGCGCAGACCCACTACGGCGAAGGCGCGCGCGCGGACGACGGAAGCGGCGTCTTCCTCAAGGCATTCATCATTTTGCTGCGCGAGGGCGCGGAAGCCATACTGGTCGTCGGCGCGCTGGCGGCATGGCTGCGCCGCGCCGGCGCGGCGGACAAAATATGGGTGATCCATGCGGGCGTTGCGGTGGCGATCCCCCTTTCCATCCTGACCGGCTGGGCCGTCGACAGCCTGCTCCAGAGCATCGGCGCGCCGCTGGCGGTGGTGGAAGGCATCACCATGCTTGCCGCCAGCGCCATGCTGTTCTACGTCAGCTGCTGGCTGTTCGCCAAACGCGAAGCCCGGCGCTGGGAAGAATGGATCGCCGGCCAGATGGAAAGCGCCCTGGGCGCGGGATCGCTGCTGGCGCTCGGCGGCGCGGCCTGCCTCGCGGTCTATCGGGAAGGCGCGGAAACCGTGCTTTTCTACCAGGCGCTCGCCGTCGGCTCGCCCGGACAGGAAGGCGCGCTCCGTGCCGGTTTCGCGCTCGCGGCCCTGGCCCTCGCCGCGCTGTATTTCGCCCTGCGCCATGCCGCGCTCCGCCTGCCTTTCGGCCTTTTCTTCGGCGCGACTTCCGCCCTGCTCTACGGCCTTGCCATCGTCTTTCTCGGGCAAGCCATCGTCGAACTGCAAGCCGCCGGCTGGATGGCCAGCATCTATCTGCCGGGCTTTCCGCAAATCGGTTGGCTCGGCATCGCGCCGAGCGCGCAAAGCCTGGGCGCGCAGGCGCTATTGCTGCTCCTGCCGTTCGCCTGGCTCGCATATCGCCGCTTCGGCAAGACTATCGCCGCCGCGCCGGCCAACTGAAAGCGCGCTCCCATTCATTTTCATTCACAACCCGAAAGGAGAACGACCCATGAACCCATCCGTATCCCTTATCGCGCTTCTCGCCCTCGCCGCCGCGCTCGCCGGTTGCGAAAGGGAAGTCCAGAGCCTCGAGTGGTACAAGGCGAACGACGCCGAGCGCATGGAAGTTATCCGCGAGTGCAAGGCGAATCCCGACAAGCTGAACAGGACGGAGAACTGCATCAACGCCAAGAAAGCCAACCGGGAAATACTCAACGCGGGGCGCTGAAACGGCGCTTCGGTGCATACGCCATCCATGACCGTTCCATGCCATTGCACGGGATAATGCGCTCCCCTTTCACGTAGCGTACCGATATGCAAGGTTCCCGCTCGGCATCCGCCGCCGTGCTTTCCTTCGACGACTGCCTCTGCGCTGACCGTCCCCGCCTGCACCATCTGTGGAGCGCCCTGCACGGCGGCAAGCGTTCCAGCAAGGATGCCCGCGCGGCCTCGCAGGCCGGTTTCGATGCCTTGCTCGCCCGTTCCCGCGCCGCCGCTGCGGCTCGCCGGGCCGCGCTGCCCGTGCCGGCCTTTCCGCCCGAACTCCCCGTCTCCGCCCGCCGCGAGGAGATCGCCGCCGCGCTCGCCGCCCATCAAGCCATCATCGTCTGCGGCGAAACAGGTTCCGGCAAGACCACGCAGCTTCCCAAGATTTGCCTTGCCCTCGGGCGCGGCGCGGCGGGGCTGATCGGGCACACGCAACCGCGCCGCCTCGCGGCGCGAGCCACCGCCATGCGCATCGCGCAAGAACTCGGCAGCCCGCCCGGACAGGCGGTCGGCTACAAAATCCGCTTCACCGATCGCGTCGGCGCGGAAAGCCACGTCAAACTGATGACCGACGGCATCCTGCTCGCCGAAACACAGGGCGATCCGCTGTTCCCGGCCTACGACACCATCATCATCGACGAGGCGCACGAACGTTCGCTCAACATCGACTTCCTCCTCGGCTACCTCAAGACGCTGCTGCCCAGGCGGCCCGATCTCAAGCTCATCGTTACCTCGGCCACGCTCGACGCCGACCGCTTCGCCCGTCATTTCGCGGACGCTTCGGGCCAACCCGCGCCGGTGATCGAGGTTTCCGGGCGGCTCTACCCGATCGAGATACGTTACCGCCTGGTGGCGGACGACGATGCGGACGACAGCGCCGAGGCCGGGCGCGCTGCCAAAAGAAGCGGCGAACGCAACGGCGCGGCGAAGCGGCGCGATCTCTACGATGCACTGGTCGATGCCGTCGATGAGGCGCAACGCTGCGGCCCCGGCGACGTGCTCGTGTTCCTGCCCGGCGAGCGTGAGATTCGTGAAGCCGCCGAGGCGCTGCACAAGGCGCGGCTCCTGCCCGGCAGCGAAGTGCTGCCGCTCTATGCGCGCCAGTCGGCGCAGGAGCAGGCGCGGGTGTTCTCGTCTTCCGGCGGACGCCGGGTGGTGTTGGCGACCAACGTGGCCGAAACCTCACTCACCGTACCGGGCGTGCGTTACGTGGTCGATACCGGACTCGCCCGCGTCAAACGCTATTCGCCGCGCAACAAGGTCGAACAATTGCGGATCGAAAAAATATCGCAGGCTTCGGCCCGCCAGCGCGCCGGACGCTGCGGGCGGGTGATGGACGGCATCTGCTTCCGCCTCTACGACGAGGACGATTTCAACCGCCGCCCCGCCCACACCGACCCCGAAATCCTGCGTTCGTCGCTGGCCGGGGTCATCCTGCGCATGAAGGCGCTCGGGCTTGGCGCGGTCGAAGCCTTCCCCTTCATCGACCCGCCGGGTTCGCGCCTGATCGGCGACGGATACGCACTGCTGGCCGAACTGGGCGCGATCGGCGACGAGGGGATCGAAGAGGAGCGCGCGCTCACGCCCATCGGGCGCGAACTGGCGAAGCTGCCGCTCGATCCGCGCATCGGCCGCATGATGCTGGCCGCGCGCGACCGCGGGGCGCTCGCCGAGGTGCTGGCGATCGCCGCCGCGCTCTCGGTGCAGGACCCGCGCGAACGCCCGCAGGACAACCCCGGCGCGGCGGATCAGGCGCACGCGAAGTTTCGCGGCGCGGAGCAGGAGCGGCACTCCGAATTCCTATGGTATTGGCATCTCTGGAAAGCATGGAGCGAAACGCAGCGCCACGAATCCGGCAACCAGCAGAAACAATGGTGCCGCCGGCATTTCCTCTCCTGGCTGCGCATGCGCGAGTGGCGCGACGTGCATTCGCAACTGCACACCCTGTGCGTCGAGCACGGCTGGAAAATCAATACCGTTCCCGCGCAGTACGAAGTCATCCACAAATCGCTGCTCGCCGGGCTGCTCGGCAACATCGGCTGCAAAACGGAAGAAGCGGCCGGCCCGCAGGCGGGAAGCTATCTTGGCGCGCGCGGCATCCGCTTCTGGCCGCATCCAGGATCGATGCTGGCGAAAAAAGCGGGCAAATGGATCGTCGCCGCCGAACAGGTCGAGACGTCGCGCCTTTTCGGCAGATGCCTGGCCCGCATCGAGCCGGAATGGGTGGAAGAAGTCGGCGGCCATCTGATACGGCGGCAAGTCTTCGAGCCGCACTGGTCGAAAAGCGCCGGCAGCGTGCGCGCCTGGGAGCGCGGCACGCTCCATGGCCTGACGATCTGGCCACGCCGGGGCGTTTCCTACCGCGACATCGACCCGGCGCTGTGCCGCGAGCTTTTCATCCGCGAAGGACTGGTCGCGGGCGAAATCGCCGAAGGCCCCGCGCGGACGATGGGTTTTCTCGCCCACAATCGGAACCTCGTGGCCGACATCGAACGACTGGAGCACAAAACCCGCCGCCCCGACGTGCTCGTCGACGAAACCCTGATCGAAGCCTTCTACGACAGCAAGATTCCCCCGGACATCGCCGATCTCGCCGCCTTCGAGCACTGGCGGCGGCAGGCGGAAAGAAGCGCGCCCCGCCTCCTCTACCTTTCGCGCGAACAACTGATGCGCCACGAAGCCGAAGGCGTGACCAGCGAACGCTTTCCGCCCGCGCTCGACGTTCTCGGGCAAAAACTCAGGATCGACTACCGCCACGAGCCGGGAGAGGCCGACGACGGCGTCACGCTCATCGTGCCGCTGGCGATGCTCAACCAGATACCGGCGCAGCGTTGCGAATGGCTGGCGCCGGGGTTGCTGGAAGAAAAAGCGATGGCGCTGATGAAAACCGCGCCGCAAAAAATCCGCCACCGCTTGCAACCGCTCGCCGAAAGCGCGGCGGCCTTCATGGCGGCCTTCGAGGCAGGCGAATTCGACGGCGACGCCCCGCTGCTCAAGGCGCTCCAGCACTTCGTCGAGGAGCGTGTCCACCTCAAGCTGCCGCTGGAGAGCTTCCGCCCGGAAAACCTTCCGCCGCACTGTTTCATGAACTTCCGCGTCATCGACGAACATGGCCGTGTACTCGGACAGTCTCGCCAATTGAGCGAGTTGCGCGCGAAACTGAAAGAGCAGGTCGCGGCGCGTTTCGAGACGGCGGCGCTCGAAAATCGCCCGAAAGGCGGCGAGCGCGGCGAAACGCCTGCCGAAAACGGCGTCCGCGCAGACGGCGGCGCAGCCCCGCTCACTGGCTTGACCGCGTGGACATTCGGCGTCCTGCCCGAACTGATCGAACTGCGGATCGGCGGACGCGAAGCGATCGGCTTTCCCGCGCTCCACGACGACAGCGATAGCGTGTCGATCCGCCCCTGCGACACGCCCGAAGAAGCCGCGCGGATGCACCGCTGTGGCCTGGCGCGGTTGTTCGCCCTCGCGCTCAAGGATCAAGTGAAAGCCGTCGAGCGCCTGCCGGGCCTGCGCGATCTTGCCCTGCAATACCGCGAGTCCGGCACGGAATCCGAACTCAAGGCGCGGCTTGTCGACGCGGCGCTGGCGCGTTGCTGTCTCGGCGAGCCCTTGCCCGCCGATGCCGACGCCTTCGCCCGCCGCTGCCAGGATGCCCGTCCGCGCATCGTCCTGGTCGCACAGGAATACATGCGCCTCGCCGCGCAACTGGCGGCGGAAAACACCGCGCTGCAAAAACGCCTTGCCGCGCTCAACAAGGCTTTTCCCGAAGCCGTGGCCGACGTGCGCGCGCAAATCGCCGCGCTCCTGCCCGCCGATTTCCTGTGCGCCTTCGATTGGGAACGCCTCGCCCATTTCCCGCGTTATCTGAAAGCCGCCGCGCTCCGGCTCGACAAATTGCGCGAAGACCCTGCCCGCGACGCCAGACAGATGGCGGAATGGAAATCGCTGGCGCAAGCCTGGGCGCGCGAAACCGCCGCCCGCCGCCGCGCGGGCGTCGCCGATCCCGAACTGGAAGCCTTTCGCTGGCTGCTCGAAGAATTGCGCGTGGGGCTTTATGCGCAGGCGCTGAAAACACCGATGCCGGTATCGGTGAAGCGTTTGCAGAAAATCTGGGAAGGGCGGTCGAAATGAAGCGTGGTGGGGGAAGTCGCCGGGCGAGGGTTATTGATTTGCGGTGGGTTGCGTGTTTGGGGAAGGCTGTGTTTTCTCTGCAAGGTGCTTTTCTATATCTTTGATTGTTTTTGCCATATCCTTGGCAACCTCATGGATTTCCCATGCCGCCCACACTTTTTCGCCCAAATGACGCCGGAGGCAAACGACCAACGGCTCGAAGTATTTTGCACTACCGGAGCATTCGATCAATCGAAGTAATTCCCCGGCGCGACCCAGCGCGGCCAAGAACATAAAGGCATAAGTCGCCAGAATGAGGTATTCTGCATTGTCGTTGTTATGTGCAATGGCAGATAAAAGTGCGCTTGGCAGGCTGTTGTCGACATCAAAAATCGCCCGCGCGCTGATAGAATTGCCCACTCTGGCATGGATGGTGATCAGTCTAAAAGACGCTATGGCGCAGTTAAGCCGCACTTTCTCCGAGTCGCCGAGCGCCCGCATTGCATGGAAGATCGCTTGCGCTTCGGTGAGGTCGCCCACTTCGGTATAGGCGTTGATCAGATTGACAGACGCCTTGGCGCGTACAAGCCGCACTTCCTCTGAGTCGCCGAACGCTTGCATCGCATCGAAGATCGCTCGCGCCTCGGAGGGGTTGCCCATATTGCTATAGCCGGCGGTCAAATTGACAGACGCCTTGGCGCGTATAAGCTGCACTTCCTCCGAGTCGCCGAACTCCCGCATCGCATCAAAGATCACTCGCGCTTCGGCGGGATCGTATGCTTTGCTATAGGCGGCAGTCATATCGACAGACGCATTGGCGCGCGCAAGCCGCACTTCCTCCGAGTTGCCGAACTCCCGCATCGCATCGAAGATCGCTCGCGCCTCGACGAGGTCGTCCATATCGCAATAGGCGCCGATCAGATCGACAGACGCATTGGCGCGCGCAAGCCGCGCTTCCTCCGAGTCGCCAAATTCCCGCATCGCATCGAAGATCGTCCGCGCCTCGGCGAGGTCGTCCGCTTTGACATAGGCGTCGATCAGCTTGACCGACGCATGTAATGGTTCAATATCATGCTCATACAAGTCACGCAGGATCGACCCGACTGTTTCCGATACGCTGAATCGCGCCGGGATTTCTTCATAAATCGCCTGTTCATCCTCTGCCGAAAGCGTGCCTTTTCCCATGAAAGGCGCCAAGAAGGCAATGTCATTCCCGTACAGTTCGGCCATGTAATTGATTACAGCCTTGACGCGCCCCGATGTACCGCTCCTGCGCAGCAGGTAATAGATGTTGTACATCCGCTCGGAGAGCATGTAGCGGAAGTTCCTTCCTCCAGGAGTATCCGGAATGGCCGTCACGGCGCCGCGCTCGCACAGGCGTTTCAGAAGGGCGCTGGTCTTGTTGACTTCCATGCGGGCGGCGTTGGCGATATCGCGTGTCAACGAGGGATCCCATAAACCGGCCAGCGCCAGATAAACTTTTCTTTCGACGGGCGCGAGATTGTCGAGATGACTCTTGAAGTATTCCGTATGCTCGTCGACCAGGTTGACGAGTTCGTCCAATAACCGGTGAAAGGAATGCTGCCGGCCAAATTTGGCGACAATCGTCAGAAGGCGCAGATTGCCGCCCGTGAGAATCTGGATGGAACGTATTTTCCTTCCCGCGAGCTTCTCGCCGGCAATCCGTTCCCAGGCGGTATTGCACTCATCTTCGTCCAGCGGGTCGAGTTCGTGCAGCCGGAACATTTCAAAAAACGCTTTACCGTAGTCGTCGATGCCCTTGAATCGTTGCGTGGCCGTGCCGAGCAGCATCAACCGGGATTCATGCATCAAGTCATGGCGGAGCTTCCAGGCGTCATCTTCGGAAATCTGGTCGTTGAACAACATATTCATGTTTTCGACGATCAAAAGCAGTTTTTTGTCCTGGCTCTCGGCAAAATCCAGCAATTGTCCCAGAGCGCGATTCCTGAGGCGGTCTTCGTCGCGTTCCTGGCGCAAATCATCGTAAGTTCGTTTCCAACGCTCATCGCCCGTCTGTCTGGCGAGGTGAAACAGGGCTTCCAGCCAGAATTCGCCGGGGGAAAGTACCTCGTAACTTTCCTCCGGGTAACGCAGCGGATACCATTCTTGCGTCAATTCCGGGTCTTGCCGGATGGCAAGCGCCACGCGCAAGGCCAGTGTCGTTTTGCCGCTGCCGCGCTGTCCGATTATCATGACATGCTGGTTCGACTCCCTGTTTGTATTGTCGCGGATGTTTTCGACGATTTGCGCCAAATCCATCTGGCGCACGACGAAATTCTTCCGCAGTTCTTCATCGGAAAACTGTGCCGGGTTGTATTTGAAAATGCGCTCGCTCATCTCGCCGCCCTCCGGGCGATGGGCACATATCCATGGCTGTGCCGACTGACCCACCAGTCCCTGAGCAGATGGGAGACAAAAACGTATTCTCCTTCCGGCGTTTCCCTGAGATAGCCGTCGTGCATGAGCGTCTGCAAGATGACTTCAATGGCCGCCTTTTCAGCGGCGGAGTCCTCCGCGATTCCGGCAATGGTATCCGGCCGCAGCGGAGGGCTTGTTGCCGCTTCCGTCAGCAGATCGACAATCAGTGAATAGTCTCTTTCATCGAATGCCCCCTTCAGACGTTCCTCATAATGCGAGAGTTCGTTGCAGGATGTGCCCAGCATTCCCTTCCGATATATTGCCTCTACGTTGTCAGGGCCGCAAAGCATGTTTTTCCTGGCGGTGCAACAATTGTCATGAACATGCTTGAAGAATAACTGCACATGATATGGGATGCAGATCCCGAGTTTTTCGACCATGGCGATTTCGGCATCGTTCGTAAACCGGATGCCGCTTTCTTGCGCCAATGCTCTCAAACATCTTGCTGCCGTGATGTGATCCCAGGGCGGCAACTCGAACGGGACGAAATTGTTGATGGCGGCGCTCAGATTCGCGCGGCGGAGCATAGGCGCCAGCCCTATACTGCCCAAAAGGATTATCCGTATCTTCCCTTGATGCCTGATACTGTTGCCGCGCAGCCAGGAGAGGAACTCACTCACCCTGGATGGCCCTTCCGACGTGATCGTGCGCGTGCGGCCCATCAGTATCCGGTTGATCAGGATGGGGATTTCATCCAGTATCAGCAGCACGGGCTTTTCGGATTTTGCCAGCGCATCGAACAATTCATTTCCTTTTTCGCGCCAATCGCCCGAGGTGACGGCTTCGCGGAATTTGATGCGAAATAATTTGATATCGATTTCTTCAGGGCGTATGGCCCGTAAAAAGTTCCCGATAAGATGCCCGATCTTCTTGCCCCAACCTTGATGGCGTCGAAGTTCTACCGCCAGTTCGGTGATGGCCTCTTCCGGGCTTTGCGCGCCCTGAAGGTCGATGAACAAACATAGCCAGGGGCGATCCTCCTGGCTGGACAATTGCCTTTGCAATTCTTTCATCAAACTGGTCTTGCCCATGCGCCGTTGCGCCACCAAAACGATGTTCGCGCCCCCGTCGATCAATTGACGCAAACGTGCGATGTCGTCTTCGCGTCCCCAAAAGTCGGGGCCAGTGACATAGGAGCCGCACATGGATTTGAGCCGTTCTTGCATGGGCATGATGATTTCCAACAAAATTGTTGCCAACGGAAGTGTTGCGATGCAAATCATCGTTGACTACGAATTCGTTGTCAATAGTCTTGTTGTCAATGATCTTGTCGCTACGAACTCCGTCGGGCAACTCCCGAATCCGGATGGCTCGAAATGCTGGTATCGTCCGCCGTTCCCCCTCCCTTCACGCGCAAAAAGGAAACCCGCCATGCCCAAGCCCTACGAGTCCGAATTCACCCTGTTCATGCGCGAATGGCTGGAACAACACCCCGAACAGCAAGAAATACGGCGCACCGGCCTCGCCCTGTGGCAGGACAGACCGCAGAATGTCCGGGCGCGCCTCGACAGCGCACCGCCCGCGCGACGGTCAAGCCGTGTTACCGAGGCATCACCCGTCGAACCGGCGGGCGATCAGGCCAAGCCATTCGTGCAGCGCGAACCAGCCCGCATTGAATGAACCCAGGCTCGGCAACGCGGGCAAGATGTCGCCGCTGTGCCGGCTGCTCGCCCAGGCGGTCGGGGCCGCGACTGTATCGAGACCCTGCGACGCGAATTCGGCCTGGGCGCGGCGCATGTGGAAAGCGTGGGTGACGAGGACGACGCGACCGATACCGGCGGCCTTGAGCAAGGCGGCGCTGTTGCGGGCGTTCTGGCGGGTATCGAGCGAAGCATCCTCCATCCAGGTCACGGGAACGCGGAACTCATCTTCCAGCACAGCCTTCATCAACTGCGCCTCGGACGTCCCTCCGCCGGGCGAGCCGCCGCTGACCAATACCGGCAAGCCGGTTTCGCGCGCCAGCCGCGCGCCGTAACGCAAACGTTCGAGCGTCGTGTGGCCGACGGTATCGCCGCCGTATTCCGGCGCATTGAACATGCGCCCGCCGCCCAGGATCACGATAGCCTGCGCGCTCCTGGCGTCGGCAGGCTGGATCGGAGCCGCCGGTTCGAGCGCCGCCAGCATCCAGTCGGTCGTGGCGGGCATGGACAGGAACACACCGGCGGCGAGGCCGAGCCAGGCCAGGACGGAGCCGCCGCGCCAGCGGCGGCGGATAAAAACAAGTCCGGCAAAAACAAGAACGAAAGGCAAAAGCGGCGGCAAAACCAGCGCCGAGATCGTTTTTTTCGTCCAGAAAAGAAAAAAAGGCGGGAAAAGTTCCATATCGTTTGTCCGAAACGCGAGTGCGGCAAGTATTATCGCCATATTCGGCCATGGCGTTACGTGGCAAACGGTCCGGCGTTATCCCGTTTATTGTTTCTGGATATCCGTCAGGGAGGGCGGATCATGCGGCAATTGATATGGAGTTTTATTGCGGCGCTGCTGCTTTATGGCGGATGGCAATTCTTTCGCGCCCTGCGCATCCGGCAGCGGACGGAACCGCTGACCGAAAACCGCGGGACGGCGGCCAGTCTGGACGACGATCTTTTCGGTTATGCGCCCCTGCCATCGAAAGAAATCCCGGTTTCCGTTTCGCCGGAACCGGAAAGCATCGTGCGGAACATCGCGCCGGACAATGCCTTCGACCCTTTCGCGCTCGAACTCGAATTGCAGCGTTTGCGACGCGAAGTCGACCGCATCCGGGAAGCGTTCGAGATCCAGCGTCAGGAAGTCCATGCGCTGCGGGCGGAAATAGAGCGCCTGGCGACACAGCCGGGCGCTCCCATGACCCTGCCGGCAGCGCCGGATGTTTCCCCGGAATACGATGAGGCGCTGGCGCTGGCGCGGCGCGGGGTCATGGCCGATGTCATCGCCACGCGCTGCGGCATCACCCGCGCCGAAGCCGATCTGGTCGCATCGCTCGCCATGCGCGCGCGGCATCGGGAAGCGCAGGGCTGGCTGGCATGATCCGGGAATTCGCCACGCCCGCCGACTTGCGCCGAAAGGCGCTGTACCGCGCGGGCTTCGCCGTGACGGCGGCAATCGCCCTGCTGCTGACCGCATTGTGGTACGAAGAAGGCGGCGAACCCGCGCCGCCCGCAAAAACCGCGCCGGAATCCGCGCAGCCCGTCGGCGCGGGCTATCCCATATACGCCATCGACGCGGCATCGGGCGAGGCCATCGTTCCCGTCGACGAAATCGTCGCCAACGCGGTAGAAAACACCATCTATCCAGCATTGGAAGCCGTGCCGGACGAAATGGAAACCGGCCCGGAAAACACCGCGCCGGAACCCGCGCGCCCCGCCGTGGGCGCGGCGGTCGAAACGCCGCCCGCAACATCGCCCCCGTCATTGCAGAACGGATATTTTATCCAGTTGGGCGTGTTCGATTCCATGGACAATGCCAAAAGCCTGCTGGACAATACCTTGGCATCTGGCCTGTCCGCCCATCTCCAGGCGCGGGTCGTGGCCGGGCCTTTTCGCAATAAGAGCGAAGCCGAGGCGGCGAGACGCCGCCTGGGAAGCGTCGCCGAAGGTATCGTGCTGCCGCCACGGAAAACCGGTAAGGCAACCGCGAAAGCGGCCAGAAAACCGAAGCGGCGGGCGGCGAAATAATCCACCTGCGCCGCGGATCGTTTCAATCAATGGGGGAGCATATGAAGATCGATAGTCCGGCACTGGGCGCAATAGAAGTTTCCGATGACAAAGTAATCGAATTCCCGGCGGGCCTGCCCGGATTCGAGAATTCGCGCCGTTTCGTACTGTTGCATGAAGAAAACGGCGGCGGCAAGGTGTTCCTGCTCCAGAGCGTAGACGACGCCAGCCTCACGTTTTCGCTCACCGGGCCGGAACAACTCGGCATCACCTACGAGTTTCTGCTCACGGATGAGGAAATCGCCTCCCTGCGCCTGTCGCGCCCCGAAGACGCCGCGGTTGCCATCATCGTCCGCAAGAGCGGCGATGCGCCCGCCGAAGCGGGCCTGTCCGCCAATTTCATGGCGCCGCTGGTCATCAACATCCGGCAGCAGCGCGGCCTGCAAAAAGTCATCGACAAACTCAGCTACGACATCATTTTGCGCGTTCGCGGCTGAAAGCGCGGGTATCATCCCGAGGGGCGCGGAAAACCCGCGCCCCTTTCTTTTTTCACCCTTTTCCGGAATACAGGCATGACCCGCGAGATCGTTTCCACTTCCGCCGCGCCCGCCGCCATCGGCGCCTATTCGCAAGCCGTGAAAGTTGGCGATACCGTCTATTGCTCGGGCCAGATCGGCCTCGATCCCCAAACGGGTCAACTGGCCGAAGGTTTCGAGGCGCAGGCCGTCCGCGTTTTCGAGAACCTGAACGCGGTGGCCGCCGCCGCGGGCGCTTCACTTTCGCAAACCGCGCGCCTCACCGTTTATCTCACCGATCTGGCGAATTTCGCCAAAATCAACGAAATCATGGCGCGCTATTTCGATGAACCTTATCCGGCGCGGGCGGCAGTCGGCGTCAAGGAATTGCCCAAGGCCGCACTGATCGAAGCCGACGCCATCATCGTCACCGGCTGATACCGCCATGCGCGGGAACGCGGCCACGTGAGCGCGGCAAACCGCTGGCCGGCGGAAGGCAGCCGCCAGGCGGGCCTGCTGGCCAGGCTCGACCTCCGCCGCCCGGAAGACCTCATCGTCCACCTGCCTCTGCGCTACGAAGACGAAACCCGGCTCACCCCGATTGCACAAACGCAGCCCGGCGAAACCGCGCAAATCGAAGCCGTGCTGCTTTCCTGCGAAACCGCCCGACCGCGCCAACAATTGCTTGCCCGCCTGCGCGACGACGCGGGCGGTGAAATCGTCGCCCGCTGGATCAACTTTTACCCATCGCTGCAAAAGCAATTGACGCCCGGTCGCCGCTTCCGGCTATTCGGCGAAGTGCGCAGCGGCTTCTTCGGCATCGAAATGGTGCACCCGCGCCTGCGCCCGGCGACGGAAGGCGAACCGCTGCCGCAAGCCCTGACCCCCGTCTACCCGGCGACCGCCGGACTCTCCCAGACAGCCCTGCGCGGGCTGGTGGACTTCGCGCTGCAAAACACGCCGCTGGACGACCTCCTCCCCGCCGAACTTTTCCATCGCCTCGACCTGCCCGGCTTCGCCGAAGCCATCCTCAACCTGCACCGCCCGCCGCCCGAAGCCGACGCGCGCGCGCTGGAAACGCGCACTCACCCGGCATGGCGGCGCATCAAGTTTGAAGAATTGCTCGTCCAGCAACTCTCGCTGCGGCGCGCCTACAATGCCCGCCGCGCCCACGAAGCGATAAGCCTGCCGCCGCGCCGGACCCTGACCGCCGCCCTGTGCGAACATCTGCCGTTCCCCCTCACGGCGGCACAATGCCGCGCGGTGGCGGAAATCGCCGCCGACCTCGCCAGCCCCCATCCGATGCAACGGCTCCTGCAAGGCGACGTCGGCAGCGGCAAAACCCTCGTCGCAGTCTGCGCCATGCTGCAAGCCGCCGAAAACGGCTGGCAGGCCGTCCTGATGGCGCCCACCGAAATCCTCGCCGAACAGCACTACCGCAAACTCGCCGCCTGGCTCGCGCCGCTCGGACGCGATGTCGCCTGGATTTCGGGCGGACGCAAAAAACGCGAACGCGAAGCCGGACTCGCCCGCCTGCGCAGTGGCGAATGCCTGCTCGCCGTGGGCACCCATGCCCTGATCGAAAACCCGGTCGACCTCCCCCGCCTCGCGCTGGCGGTCATCGACGAACAACACCGCTTCGGCGTGCGCCAACGCCTGACCCTGCGCGACAAAGGCGCATCCGGCGCGCGTCCCCACATGCTGATGATGTCGGCCACGCCGATCCCGCGCACCTTGGCGATGACCCATTACGCCGACCTCGACGTTACGGTGCTCGACGAACTGCCGCCCGGACGCACCCCCGTTGCGACCCGGCTGGTCTGCGCCACGCGCCGCGAAGAAATCGCCGCCCGTCTGAAAACCGCCTGTCTCGACGGCCAGCAAGCCTACTGGGTATGCCCGCTCATCGAAGAATCGGAAGCCCTGCAACTGAAAACCGCGCTCGAAACCTGGGAAACCCTGAAGGCAGCCTTGCCGGAACTGCGGATCGGTCTTATCCATGGCCGTCTCAAGAGCGAAGAAAAAGCGGCGGCGATGGCCGCCTTCTCGGCGGGCGACCTGCATGTACTGGTGGCAACCACGGTCATCGAAGTCGGCGTAGACGTCCCCCGCGCCAGCCTGATGGTGATCGAGCACGCCGAACGCTTCGGCCTCGCCCAGCTGCACCAGTTGCGTGGTCGCGTCGGGCGCGGCTCGGCGCGCTCCACCTGCGTACTCATGTACGAGCGCCCCCTGTCGGAAACCGCGCGCGCGCGGCTCAAGGCAATCTACGAACAAAGCGACGGCTTCGCCATCGCCCGCGAAGACCTGCGCATTCGCGGCCCCGGCGAATTCATCGGCGCGCGACAAAGCGGGCTGCCCCTGCTGCGCTACGCCGACCTCGAAACCGATGGCGACATGACCGACATGGCGCGGGACGTGGCCGAAGAACTGCTCGCCACCGCGCCGGAAGCCGTCGACAAGCTGCTCGCGCGCTGGCTTGGCGGACGCGAAGCCCTGCTGCGCGCCTGAAATGTGTTGGTCTCGAACCACACCCTTTGCAAAAGAGCAAAAACTTCTGGACAAGCGACTTTCCCGCAGCCCCTTGAGCGGACGCGCCCCGCGCGCCTGACAT
>JAISCE010000059.1 GCA_031265765.1 Azoarcus sp. | reverse complement strand
TGCAGTCCTTCAGTAACTCGTCCAGTATTTCGGGCTTCTGGGTCATGACTCTGTGCTCCTTCCGCGGCTTCTCCGCCTGTTTTTCAAAATGCAGTTACACAGTTTAATTTACAGACTCATCTGCTCTTCCGAAAACCGACTCTTCTTCATCTCCGCTCCTCGGTCGTGGGCGGACTCTATTATCAGATGGTACTTCCGTTGGGGGCAGGTCACGATTGCAATGCGAGTCTCTCAAAAAGCAGTTATCTCAGTTTAACTTACAGACTCACAGGCTCGGCCTATTTGTAGAGTCGCCAGATTCGTTTGTGATTCACTGCCCAAGACATCCCTCTTCATATTCCAATACAGCATTTGATTCCAATTTATCAAGATAATCACGAATATGGTTATAGGGTACAGATGGTGGCACATCGACAGCGACAAGTCGAGGAATATCCACTTCCGACGAGCATCCTTTTTCTTGAAGCTCATCGCGTATTTTTTCCACATCCGCCTTATTGGCAAACCATAGTCGGACTGTGCTGTGACCAGACTCTACAATGAGTTTAGTAAAATACAACGTTCCATCTTCATCAGGACTTGCCGCCACAATATCATGGCAAGCCACACCTCTAATATAAAATGGTATGCTATCCAACTGATAGCCCTCAGCAACTGGAATTGCCCAAAGGCTTTCTGTTTCAATACGATCATTATCTTCTTCAATCTCAAAGAATATTTTGAGATGGCTTACATGTTTCTGCTCTCCCATTAAAATCACCTCAATTATCACTCTTCCTAAGATTGCATCCACGACACAATATCTGTCCATTGCTTGGTGAACCATCACCTCCTTTACTTTTAGGAATAATATGATCTCGTTGTCGTTCATTTGCGGGAGGACGGGTGCCACGTTCCGACCTTTGTCCAGGAACTACCTTTTGTCCACACTGTTCGCAAACATTCGCACCACCATGTCGCCTAGCATTTTCTGCATCAATTTCTGCCTTACCTTTGCGCGTAAAAGGCTTGCCCACTCTACTACCGGCGGCATTTACAACTGTCTCCGTTGCTCTCCCCATATCCGCCGTATGATCCACTCCCCGCGCCACATCCGCCGCATGATCCGCCACTCTCCCCACATCGACTGCCCGATCCACCGTCCGTGCCGCTTTCAGCGCCTGCCCTACGCCTGGTACCGGGCTGATGACCCCCACTATGCTCAGGGTCACGTCCGCTGCCGCTGCCCCGACACCCACGCCGCTGTATAGCGCCACGCCGAGCTTACCCAGATCGTAAGCCAGAAACACGACGTCAATGAAGCTACGCCCATCCGGATCCGTATAGCGATAAGGGTTGTTCCCTCCATACGCATAACGGTTGAAGCTGTGGATATTCTCCGGATCGACTTCCGCCGGATCGACCCCAATGAACCGCCCCGTCAGCGGACTGTAATACCGCGCGCCATAATATGAAAGCTCCGTATGTTTGTCGTAGGGCTTGCCCGAGAATCCAAAATTGTCGGACTGGCTCGCGTAGGCCAGTTTATAACCGAATGGCAGATAGTTTTCCCGCCATACCTGATTGCCGTTGGCGTCGGTCGCCACCACCGGGTTGCCGAACGGGTCGTTGTGGATGTAGGTGATCTTGCCCGTTCCCGCGCCGGCCCAAGCCGCGCCCGACAAAAGCACAGCCACCAGCGTCACCATTGTACGCATATACAAACGTTCGAGAAATTTCATGGTCTTGTGTTCGTTCATGTTCGTGCTTTTGGATGTATACCACACAAAATCATTCATCAATATGTCCTGTTCGGCGAGAATGACTGTTGTCCAACATATAGCGATTCTCCTTGAGACAATACCGATGTATTCTGGGTTTGATCAGGCTGCGCCACAAAAACCGCCGAGATGCTCTTGTCAGTATTCATGTTCAGCAGGCATGTCGGGGATGTACCTGTGCACGCGCCGCTCCAACCGGTAAAGGTATAACCTGGGGCTGGCGAGGCAGTCAGCGTCACCTGCACGCCAGGTGCGTATTGCTCCGTGCAGTCAGCGCCGCAGCTAATGCCCTGACCGCCGATGCTGCCCTCGCCGTTGCGCTGCACGGACAGTTGAACTGGCGTTACGGTATTGATTTCGTTCTGCGCTATGCGTTTGCCGCCCAGGTAAATATATTCGATGAGCTTTTTGCTTGACGATGATGGAATATACTCGGCAAGAAGGGAGCCATTCGCGCCGTAGACCTCGTATGTCGTTACACCTCCTTTGGTGACGGCTATCCGTTGATTTAGACCATCATACTGGTTTTCAATACAAGCCGCTGTGGAACCATTGCAATTGATGCGGCGCAGGTTGGAAGCGCCATCCCAGGCATAAGTCGAAAATGGCGCAGTCAACATATTGCCGGCTGCGTCGTATGTGTAGCTGCCAGTGCGCGTGCCAGAAACACCGACCAAACGATTCGCACTGTCATAGCTATAGTTGAGGATAGCCGCCGCGCCATAATCTTGCTTGATGATATTGTCGATGCCGTCATAGCCGATCCGACCCGCGCCCCAAGGCCCTTTGACCTGAGTCAGGCGATTGATGGCATCGTAGGCAAGTTCACGCGAGAGTTCGGCATCGCTTGCTTCGTTTATCTTGAGCAGGTTACCAGCGCCGTCGTATTGATACGTTGCCTGGTTGTGCTTGGTGCCGCTTATCTGCTTTGCTGTGATGAAACTGGCAGGCCATAGACGATTACTGTCTTGCCCGTAAGTCGTCACCACGCCGTTCCCATAGCCGATTTCACGAACCTGCCCAGATGGCCAATAAGACACGGTATTGACATAACCCGATATGCGCGTCGGACGCCCAAGCATATCCGGCGCATACTCGACGACATTGCCGGAAACAGGATAAGTCACCGAGGCCAGGTGGTCGTTCGCCGTGTAGCTGTAGCGGGTTGTCAACGTATTCGTATCGACGACAAGCGATTCAGACAACAGATTGTCGTTGACATCATATTCAAACAAGCGCCGCCGCACTCCCGGCGTTCCATCCACGGTTTTGAGCTTGTTCGTTTTGGTGTAGGTTTGCGTTGCCTTCAATCCGTCGGGATAGAGCGTCTCGATCGGTCTGTTTTGCCCGTCGTAGGCATGACGGGTCGTTTGGCCGCCTATTGTACGGGAACTCATGTTGCCAGCGTCGTCACGGCCATAAGTTGTCGCGCCGGTCTCGGGGTTGGTTACGGAAGTCAGGTAATAACGGCTGTCGTATCCATAACTGCGGGCATATCCCCCTTGTGTGATTTGAGTGATCAAATCGGCGCTGTTCCGGGTTATGGTAACGCTGGCCGCTGAAACCGGTGCGGTAATGGCCATTAAGAATTGTTTGTCAGGATCGCCATAGGAACGATATCGGTAGGTGGTCACATTACCGCGTTCGTCAGTAACGGATTTAGCACCGTTACCGTAAGAAATACTGATATGCGATGAACCTGGATGCTCAATACGGACAAGACGATCAAGTGCATCGTAAGTATATTTGGTTCCGAGAGTGGAATTGGGATGGGACGCAAACGTCCTGCGCCCCAAGGCATCCACAGCAAAAGTGCGTATGATGCCCGCCAAGCTTATAGAGGTTGGTACGCCAAATCCGTTGTACTCGGTCACTTCGACAAGACTGCCACGCTTGGACGTCTTTCGTGATTTGTCGTATGATATCGTCGTGGCATTGCCTAGTGGTCGAGAAATAGAGGTTATGCGATTCATGGTGTCGTATTGATACGACGTAGTACGGCCTTCTCCATCCCTTATTGCGGTGATATTTCCCGCATTATCTACAGTTCGGCGCAAGGTGATTCCCTCTGGCTGAACTTCAGTACGTGCAATACCCCGATAATAGTCTGAATAAATATATCTCAGGCCACGCGGGTAAGTTGCCACAGCGATATTACCTTGATTATCGTAACTATAGCTAGTTATAACCCCATTCCTGTTCTCGGAAGTGAGGTTGCCGTTGCTATCAAAATTTCGCTTGATAGAAAACCGGCCACTATCGAAACTTTCATCCTTTACTTGATGAATAATCCATATGGAAGGATTGATATAGTAGCTCAAGCTGCTTGTTCGGGAGCCGCCATTGGGCCCACTTTCAACGATTGTTCGTGGATTGCTATAGGCATCGAAATTGCTATAGTTTGTTGTATGCGTGGCACCGTCTTTCTTGATAATACGCTGTGTCATCAGGGGAGCAAAAGTTGAGTCATCAATATTGTCCATTCCTGCACACCCAGATGGGCGGCAATAGTTTTGCGATGAAATGCTTTGCCTGCTCCATGTATAAACCTCTTCATAGCCTCCTGGATTGATCGTCTTGGATACCAAGAGACCACCTTTCCAAATGGTTCCCTTGCCAATGGCAGCAGCGCCGAAATGGCGATAAACTGTCGTGCTACCATTTGGCATGGTCACTGTAGTCGTATCATATGCTATCCCACTCCCAGGCGCATATTTGAACATCCATGTTCCTTGACTGGTATTTTTCTTTACTATTGCAGCAGTAGTCTCCATGTTCTTGTGGTAATCAAAGCGCACCCAGCCATAATCATATCCTGTCGTACTGCCACGGGGAGTAACTGTCTTGTTCAAAAGCAATATACTTGCCGCGCATTTCGTAATATCTGTGCATACGTTTTTGTTATAAGAATATTCCCACTTTAATCTATCAGGCCGATTGACTGTTGTCAGAAGATAAAAAGGGGAGTCTTTATTAGCCCTTTCATAACTATATGAATAAGTTCTTCCATTACTTGTAACGGACTGCAACAATCTGACACACATCTGTGTATAGGTAGAGGGCTTCCAGCATTCGTTCCGGTAGCTGAAGTCAACCTTGCGTCCATCGTTAGTAGCAATCTGTGCGATGAAACCGTTGTCGTATTTGATTTCTGCCCAGTTACCATTTCTGTCAATTATTTTAGTAGTATACCAAACCATGGCATTCGATGTCGAATTTTGCACGGTATAGGAATATGTGTAATTCATCTCATAACGGATACCCTCCGGGGAATAAGCAACTGGATTAATCCCATTACAATATACTCGCCAGCGTTGAGGACTCAACATTTCCTTAGCCCCCGTTGTATACGCCAACATCTGACGGCTCCCATCTGGCAATTCAAGTATCGGATTTCTTATCGTCGAAACAAATCGACTAGCATCTGTGCAACCTTTAACATTTTGTTCTGTATTAAGAAGCATAAACCGGCCAAAATGAATCGTCCAGCCCATTCCAATAGAGGAATATCCCAGCGTATTTCCTAAAAATGTAGCACGTGCCGTATTGCTGCTGTAGGAACGCACGATTTTTAAATCGAATCCGCCATTTCCAGGCAAATATAAATCCACGTTGTGCAGTTGCAATGCTCCGGTGAACGGGTCAATGTATTCACTGTCAGCTTGATTCAGATAATCTCGATTCGCCGATAATCCCGATTCTTCGCTCAACTCAGGAAATGCGTCTCCAGCGATGGCGTTTCCAGGCATCATCAGAATTGATGCCACAATACCCAAAAAATATATCACCAACCTTGTTTGCATAGATCACTCGTGTCACAGGTTAACCATTGCCATTTCTGTGGCAATTCCGGGAAATATCCTCATAGATGTGTCTTCCATGAGGGACGGTTTTTGCAATTATAGTTCCGGAAACAAATAGAAGTCAATATCCAAACCTTATCCACAAATCACGGATATTACGAATGGTGTATCGCTCTTAATTGTTGTAGACGAGGCCAACGTTTACAACAACAAAATGCTCCGGACGTTGGTTAACAATTGCTGACCTATTCAGGCAAACAACGCTCCCACGCTCGCCCCGCTGTGGATGCGCTCGATGGCCGACGCAAGCAGCGGCGCGATGGTGAGCACGGTAAGCTTTTCCTTGAGTTGCTCCCGCTTTTCCGGCGCGATATGCACAGTGTCGGCGACAACGATGGAATCTATCGGCGCTTCGCGCAGGCGTTCGATGGCCGGGCCGCACAGCACGCCGTGCACCGCCCCGGCATGGATGCTGCGCGCGCCGGCCTCGCGCAAGGTGCCGATGGTCGCCGCCAGCGTTCCGGCGGTGGAAATCTCATCCTCGAAAATCACCGTATCGCGCCCGTGGACATCGCCGACGACCTGGCCCTGGCTGACCGTCGTATCGTCGATGCGGCGCTTGTCGATGATCGCCATCGGAATGCCGAGCCGTTCGGAAAAGCGCCCGACCCGCTTGGCGCCGCCGGCATCGGTGGCGACCGCGACCATGTTCGACAAATCGTAGTGCTGGCGGAAATGGTCGGCGATGACCGGTATCGCCGTGAGGTGATCGACCGGCACGCTGAAAAAACCATGCACCTGATCGGCATGCAAATCCATGGTCAGTACGCGGTCGGCCCCGGCGGTGACGAGCATGTCGGCCATCAGGCGGCCCGCGATCGAAATCCGCGGCTTGTCTTTTTTATCGGAGCGCGCGTAGGAGTAATAGGGAATGACCGCCGTGATGCGTTGCGCCGACGCGCTGCGCAGCGCATCGAGGGTAATCAGCAATTCCATGATGTGATCGTTGACCGGCGCGGTGAAGGACTGCACCACGAAAACATCGCGCTCGCGCACGTTTTCGAGAATCTGCACATGCAGATTGTCGTTGGAAAAGCGCGAGATTTCGATCCGGGAAAGCGAAAGGCCGAGGCGGTGGCAGATTTCGCGGGCGAGGGCTTCGTTGGCGTTGCCGGCAAAGATTTTGAGAGCGTGTTTCATTGCGGAGTGGCTCAGGGAGGTTTCCGGGGACTGTCAGGGGTAAAGCAGATATGGGCGGCGGATTTCGTTCCAGGCGTTCTCGTCGGCGCTGGCCAGCGCATCGAGATCTTCCGGCGCGGCGGCGGCGTCATCCACCCACTCGCGCAGGGACGGGCTGCCGTTGATAAGGTCGATGGCCAGCCGGTCATATTCATACTCGTAGGGGAAGTCGCGCCATAGCGGATAGCCGGGTTCGAGCCGCCGCAGGGCCTTGAACGCCAGCGCCATCAGACGCCATGGCCGGAAGGCGGCATGATCGTAATGGCCGGTTTCGACGTGGATTTGCACGCCCGCGCAAAGTTGCCCGGCGTGTTTGTGGAAAGTCGGCTCGAACCAGCATTCGCGCAACCGGCAACCGGCGAGCCAGTGCGGAGCGAGCGCGCGCATTTCCGCGACGAGCGCGCGGGTATCGAGCGCGGGCGCGCCGAAAAGTTCGAGCGGGCGAGTAGTGCCGCGCCCTTCGGAAAGCGTCGTGCCTTCGAGCATTACGGTGCCCGCGTAGGCGCGGGCCATGAAAAGATTGGGCGCGTTCGGACTAGGATTCACCCAGGCGCGCTCGGCGAGCGGCCAGCCGTGACCCGGCGCGGCATCCGGCTTCCAACCGGCCATGGCGACAACCTGGCAATCGACATCGAGTCTGAGTTCGGCGATGAACCAGCGCGCCAACTCGCCCAGGGTGAGGCCATGGCGCATCGGCAGCGGCCCCGCGCCGACGAAGCTCTCCCATCCGGCGCGCAGCAGCAGCCCTTCCACGGGCCGCCCAACCGGATTGGGGCGGTCGAGCACCCACACCGATTTACCATGACGAGCGGCTTCTTCGAGCGCGTAGCGCAGCGTCGTGATGAAAGTATAGATGCGGCAACCCAGATCCTGCATATCGACGAGCAGCGCGTCGAAACTGTCCATCATCGCCGCGGACGGACGACGCGCCTCGCCGTAGAGGCTGAACACCGGGATGCCGAGCGCCGGATCGACGTAATCCGGCGATTCGGCCATGTTGTCCTGCTTGTCTCCGCGCAAACCATGCTGCGGGCCGAACGCGGCGGAGAGCTTCACGCCGGGCAGCGCGGCAAGCGCATCGAGCGCGTGGGCCAGGCCGTGTGTGACCGAAGCGGGATGCGCGAGCAGCGCCACCCTGCGGCCCGCGAGCGGGCGGACGAGGCCGGGTTCGGCAAGCAGGCGGTCGAGGCCGGTGCAAAAGCGTGTATTCATACCGATATCATGCGAGTATCCAATGCCAGCGACCAGCCGCCGTCATGGTGGAAATCGGGCCGTTCCGCCGGATGGCGAATGGCCCAGTATTCGAGATGGCCGTCGCCGCGCTCGATGACCGCCGCCAGTCCGGCGCGCAGGACGGGGCCGGACGGCAGGAGCGCGGACGGCAGATCGGCTTCGAGCGTCAGGATGCCGTCGCGGCGAGTGCTGGCGATGACGGGCGGGGCGATTATCGCTTCCACGTCGAGTGTGTGCATGAATTCGCGGTAGCGCCGGAACTGGCCTCCCGCCCATTGCCCGGCGGGCGAAAAATTGTACTCACGATAGCTTTCCTGGCCCGGCGCGGAAAGAAACACCTCGAAGCAAGTGTGTTGCCACAGGGGATCGACGGGCGGCGCGCCCGCTTCGGGCAGGCGCAAGGCATCGATGCGCCCTTCGAGCGCGAACACGAAACGCGCGCCGCCTTCGGGGCAGGCCGACAACGTCGCCAGCAAGGCCGAAATCACAGGCGGCTCATGCTCCCCGGCCAGCGGGGGATCGAAAGGGCGAAGGCCAACGGTGATGGTCGGGATTTTCGGAGCGGGCGTAGAGTTTGAAGTCACGGTTTGAATAGTCGCGGCGCGAGGCGCAATGTTACCCATTCGCGGGCGAGCCTGCCGTTTTGTTTTCGGTTCGGACGGAACCGCCGCGGCAAGCAATCGAACGCATTGTTTTTCCCGTTCCCACCCTATACGCTTGCATCGCATGACGAAACAGACGCTTTCCGGCAGCGGCGCCACACCCTCGTTCCCTGTGCCGCCGCTTGCGCTTTATATTCATTTCCCCTGGTGCGTGCGCAAATGTCCTTATTGCGACTTCAATTCGCACGCGCCGCGCAGCGGCGCGATTCCGGTCGATGCCTGGGGCGTCGCCGTCGTGGCCGACCTCGAAGCGGCCTTGCCGCAAATCCGGGGACGGCGCATCGACAGTATCTTCATCGGCGGCGGCACGCCCAGCCTGCTTCCCGCCCCGGCGCTGGAAAAACTGCTCGACGCCTTGCGCGCGCGCCTACCGCTTGCGCCCGAAGCCGAAATTACCCTCGAAGCCAATCCCGGCACGGCGGAAACCGCGCGTTTCGGCGCTTATCGCGCCGCGGGCGTCAACCGTCTGTCGCTCGGCATTCAAAGTTTCGACGACGGGATGCTCGCCCACATTGGCCGCATCCATGACGGCAACGGCGCTCGCCGGGCGGCGGCGGATGCGCTTTCCCATTTCGCGCGCGTGAATCTCGATCTGATGTATGCGCTTCCCGGCCAGACGCCCGCCATGGCGCTGGCCGATCTGGAGACGGCGCTCGCTTTCGGCGCGGGGCATCTTTCCTGTTATCACCTCACGCTGGAACCGGGCACGCCGTTCGCCCGCGATCCGCCGGAACTCCCCGGCAGCGATACCGCCGCCGATATGCAGGAAGCCATCGAAGCGCGGCTTGCCGCCGCCGGATTCGCGCATTACGAAGTTTCCGCCTTCGCCCGCGCCGGGCAACAATGCCGCCACAATCTCAATTACTGGACTTTCGGCGATTATCTCGGCCTCGGCCCCGGCGCTCACGGCAAGCTCACGATGCCGGGCGGCGTCGTGCGCGAAGTCCGCCACCGGCGCCCGGCCCGTTATCTCGAAGGCGCGGCGCGCGGCGATTTCATCCAGGAAAGGCAGACGGTCGGTGCGGCGGAATTGCCATTCGAGTTCATGATGAACGCACTGCGCCTCTCCGATGGCGTTCCGGGGCGGCTTTTCCGTGAACGAACCGGCTTGCCGCTCACCGCCGCCGCCGCCGGGCTGGCCGCGGCCCGCGCGCGCGGACTGCTCGATCCCTCCCCGGACCGCCTGCGACCAACGGCGCGGGGCAAACGGTTTCTCAACGATCTGTTGCAGATTTTCTTGTCCGACTGATCTGCCCCCGCAGAGCCGGACTGACAAAAAATGGACTGGACTTGCGTCGCCCCTGCGGCATGCCGCCCTTCGCAGCCAATATTTGTCACCCAAACCGCACCATTCACGTCCCGCGAAACGCTTTTCCGCACCAAAGCAGTGCAGCCGATCTCCGTGCCGTAACAACCATCCCTGACACCGAATAGCGCGCCAAACCATCGCCGTTACGCCATTTTCGGCTTGCGCGCGTTGGGTGGCATACGGCTTGCATCAGGAGCGCCATCCCCCACGCAATTCCCCAATGACGATGAGGAAACGATGAGATGAACGCTCCCGACTCCCCGCGCAAGGCGCTACGCCTGCCGCCGTTCCTGTTGTGTTTCGCCGCATCCCCGGCCCTCGCGCAAGAAACGGTGGATACCGGCACCACGGCCTGGATGATGACCGCCGCCGCGCTGGTCGTCATGATGTGCATCCCCGGCCTCGCCATTTTCTACGCCGGACTCGTGCGCGCCAGGAACCTGCTCTCCGTGTTCTCGCAGTTCTTCGCCACGGCGGGCGTCATCGCCGTCCTCTGGGTGCTGTTCGGCTACAGCCTCGCCACCGACACCGCCGGCATGGAAGAAGGCGTCTACAACCTGCACAGCTTCGTCGGCGGCCTCTCCTTTGCTTTTCTCAAACATCTCACGCCGGAATCCGTGTCGTCGGGCATGCCGGAATCGGTGCTCATTACCTTCCTGCTCTCCTTCGCCATCATCACCCCGGCGATCGTCGCGGGCGGCTTCGCGGAACGGATGAAGTTCGCCAGCGCCGTCGCTTTCATGGCGCTGTGGTTCGTCTTCGTCTACGCGCCGATGGCGCACATGGTCTGGGGCGGCCCCGGCGCGCTGATGGTGAACTGGGGCGCGCTCGATTTTGCGGGCGGCACGGCGGTGCACATCAACTCCGGCATCGCCGCGCTCGTCGCCGCGCTGGTGCTGGGCAAGCGCACCGGCTACCCCCGCACGGCCATGCCGCCGCACAACCTCGGATTGTGCCTGACCGGCGCCGGCTTCGTCTGGCTCGGCTGGTTCGGCTTCAACGTCGGTTCCGCCGTGGCGGTCAACGGCACCGCAGGCATGGCGATGCTCAACACCCAATTGGCCGCCTGCACCGGCATCCTGGGCTGGATGATTCCCGAATGGATCAAGAACGGCAAACCGAGCGCCCTCGGACTGGCTTCCGGCGCGCTCGCCGGACTGGTCGGCATCACTCCCGGCTGCGCTTTCGCGGGGCCGGTCGGCGCACTCCTGACCGGCTTCATCACTGGCGCGGCCTGCTTCTACGCGGTCACGGTCGCAAAGCGCAAGTTCGGCTACGACGACACGCTGGACGCCTTCGGCCTGCACGGCGTCGGCGGCGTGACCGGTGCGCTGCTCACCGGCGTCTTTGCCGCCAAGGGACTGGGCGGTAGCCAGGAAATCGACATCGCCGCGCAATCGTGGGTTCAGTTGAAAAGCGTGCTCTTCACGATCTTCTACAGCGGCATCGTGAGCTGGCTGCTGCTGAAGCTCGTGGATGCCGTGCTCGGCCTGCGCGTCGATCCGGAAAGCGAGGCCGTCGGCCTCGACGAGACCGAACACTCCGAAAAAGCCTACAACCCCTGACCCGTCGCGCCGCCCGCCAGCCCAACGGCGGCGGGCGGCTATCCATCCGAGAGAAATTCATCCGCCTGGAGCGCCTTCCCATGCCACACGCGAAACCCTCGACCGCAAGCGAACGGGAAAACTTCGTCGTCAAGATCACCTGCCCGGCGGCGACCGGCATCGTCGCCGCGGTGACGACCTTCCTGGCCGAACGCAAGTGCTATATCAGCGAGATGTCGCAGTTCGACGACGAGGAAAGCCGCCGCTTCTTCATGCGCGCGGTCTTCCACTTCACCGCCCAAACGAGCGACGAAGCCACGCTGCGGCGCGAGTTCGCCGCCGTCGCGGAACGGTTCCAGATGCAGTGGAATCTGTACGGCTCCCGCCGTCCGATGCGCGTCGTCATCCTGGCGAGCAAATACGACCACTGCTTCGCCGACCTGCTCTACCGCCGCCACAAGGGCGAACTGGACATGGAGATCGCCGCCGCCGTCTCCAATCACCTCGACCTGCGCCCCATGGCCGAGCGCGAGGGCATCCGCTTCGTCTACCTCCCGGTGACGAAGGAAAACAAGGCCGCGCAGGAAAGGGAGCTACTGAAGATCGTCGAGGAAACGGGCGCCGAACTCGTGGTGCTCGCCCGTTACATGCAGATATTGTCCGACGATCTGTGCCGGGCGCTGTCGGGCCGCGCCATCAACATCCACCATTCCTTCCTGCCCGGCTTCAAAGGCGCGAAGCCCTACCACCAGGCTTACGAGCGCGGCGTGAAGCTGATCGGCGCGACCGCGCACTACGTGACCTCCGACCTCGACGAAGGCCCGATCATCGAACAGGAAGTGCAGCGCGTCGACCACACTTATTCCCCCGCCGACCTGGCGACGGTCGGGCGCAACACCGAAACCGTGGCGCTTTCCAGCGCGGTGCGCTACCACTTGCAACACCGCGTCTTTCTCAACGATGCCCGCACGGTGGTCTTCAAATGAGCGCCCGGATCATCGCCATCACACCGATGGCGGCGCTCCCGCCGCAAGAGAACCGCGCCGCCGCCATCGTCCATTCCAGCGTATCGGGCGTCGCCGCCCTCGCTCAACAGGAGGCATCATGCCGTTTTCCTTGCTCCGCTACGGTCTGTCGTCCGAACCGCGCATCAAGCCGGACTTTCCGCCCCCGCCGCCGCTGCGGGACGCCTACGACGTGGTCATCATCGGCGGCGGCGGCCACGGCGTGGCGACCGCCTACTACCTCGCCAAACACCACGGCATCACCAGCGTCGCCGTGCTGGAAAAGGGCTATCTCGGCGGCGGCAACACGGCGCGCAACACGGCGGTCATCCGATCCAACTACCTGACCCCGGAAAGCGTCAGGTTCTACATCGCCTCGGTGAACCTCTACCGCGACCTCTCCAACGAGCTCGATTTCAACATCATGTATTCCGAGCGCGGCCAACTCACGCTGGCGCACACGGACAGCGCGGTGCGCGCCTTCCGCCAGCGTTGCGAAGTCAACCGCCACCTCGGCGGCCGTTCGGAGCTGCTCGACCGCCAGCAGATCGGGGAACTGGCGCCGCTCCTCAATCTCGACCCCGGCCGTCTGCCGGTGCTGGCCGGACTTTGGCACGTCGACGGCGCCACCGCCCGACACGATGCCGTCGCCTGGGGCTACGCGCGCGGCGCTGTGCGGCGTGGCGTCGACTTCCACCCGCTCACCGAAGCGCAGGATTTCGTCGTCGAAAAGAACCGCGTCACCGCCGTCAAGACCCATCGCGGCACGATCAAATGCGGCTGCGTGGTGCAGGCCGTCGCCGGCGCCAGTTCCATCCTGCTCGGCAAGCTCGGCATCCGCGCCCCGATCCACACCTACCCCTTGCAAGCAATGGTGACGCAGCCGGTGAAGCCCTTCCTCACCCCGCTCGTCAGCTCCTCGGCCCTGCACTGCTACGTGCAACAGACCGGGCGCGGCGAGATCCTGATCGGCGGCGGCTCCGATCCTTATCCGCTCTACGGTGCGCGCTCGACCAGCGACCTGAAGGAAGGATTGCTCGCCCACGCCATCGAAATGTTCCCCTTCCTCGCCAACGCCAAGCTGATGCGGCAATGGGCGGGCATCACCGACATGACGCCGGACTACAGCCCGATCATGGGACTCTCGCCCATCGACAACTACTACCTCGACGCCGGCTGGGGCACCTACGGTTTCAAGGCGACGCCCATCTGCGGCGTGACCATGGCCGAACTGGTGGCGAGCGGCGGCAAGGCGCCCGAACTCATCCGGCCCTTCAGCCTGGATCGTTTCTCGCATTTCCGGCAGATCAACGAAATGGGCGCGACAGCGGCCAGCCACTGACGAGACATCCCCATGAAACTCATGCCCTGCCCCCTGAACGGCTCGCGCAACATCAGCGAATTCACCTACGGCGGCGAAGTCGCCGCAATGCCCGACCCGACCGCCTGCACGGACGCCGAATGGGCCGACTACGTGTTCAACAAGTCGAACCCCGCCGGCGTCGTGCGGGAATGGTGGCTGCACAACGCTTCTAACTATTGGTTCATCGCCGAGCGCGACACCGTGACCGACACCGTCCTGCGCACCTTCGACCCGGGCGAAATCTTCAAGACACGCATCGACTTCACCCCCCACGCAACTTCCCAGGAGAACCCGGCATGAACGCCCCGCATTCTTCCGCCCGCCTGCCCGCGCCCTGGGGACGGCTGCTCGACCGCAGCAAGCCGCCCGTGCGCTTTTCCTTCGAGGGCCGCGGCTACGACGGTCTCCAGGGCGACACCATCGCCAGCGCCCTGCTCGCCAACGGGCGCTGGATTCTATCGCGCTCGTTCAAATATCACCGCGCGCGCGGTCCGCTCACCCTGGCCGGGCAGGACGCCAACACCCTCGTACAATTGCCCGACGAAGCCAACGTCCTCGCCGACCTCCACCCCATCGGCAAGGGGCTCGTCGTCACCGGGCAAAACTGCAACGGCTCGCTCGACCACGACCGCGACGCGATCCTCGGCAAATTCTCGCGCTTCATGCCCGTCGGCTTCTACTACCGCGCCTTCTTCAAACCGCGCGGCATCTGGAAGCGGTGGGAACCCTTCATCCGCAAAAAAGCCGGGCTGGGCGAACTCGACCTCGCGTTCCAGCCGCGCTATCACGACAAGGCATACCTCTTTGCCGACGTGGCCGTGGTCGGCGCGGGCCCGGCGGGCCTCGCGGCGGCGCTCGCGGCGGCGGACGCGGGCGCGAAAGTGCTGCTCATCGAGCAGGAACCGATGTTGGGCGGCTCGCTCAACTGGGCGCGCTTCGACCTCGACGGCAACGAAGCGGAAAAAACGCGCCTCCTGATCGACCGGGCAACGGCGCATCCCGGCATCCGCGTTCTCACCGGCGCCGTCTGCAACGCCTGGTTCGCCGACAACTTCCTGCCCATCGTCGCCGGCGCGCGTCTCTACAAGGCGCGCGCCAAACAATGCGTGCTCGCCGCCGGCGCATTCGACCAACCCGTCATCTTCCGCAACAACGACCTGCCGGGCGTGCTCCTCGCCAGCGCCGCGCAGCGCCTGATGCGGCTCTACGCCGTCGCGCCCGGCAAACGAGCCGCCATCCTCACCGGCCACGACGACGGCTACCTCGCCGCGCTCGATCTGCTGGACGCTGGTGTCGCGGTCGCGGCGCTGATCGACATGCGCCCCGAAAACGACCTCCATGCCTCGCCTTGGCGGGAGGCGCTTGCCAAGAAAGGCGTGCGCGTCATTTCCGGCTCGACGGTCTACGAAGCAATCCCCGGCAAGGATCATGGCCGGGTGGCGGGCATCGACGTGCGCCACATCCGCGCCAAGGGACAGGTCGAGCCGTGGGGCGAGATCATCGCCTGCGACACGCTCCTCATGTCGGCGGGCTACATGCCCGCCTGGCAACTGCCCTGCCAGGCCGGCGGCAAACTCTCCTACGACGATGCCAGCGCACGCTTTTCCCTCTCCGATCTGCCGGACGTCCTCACCCTCGCCGGCTCCCTGAACGGCCTGTACGCGCTGCAAAACACGCTCGCAGACGGCGAAGCGGCGGGCCATCGCGCCGCCGCCGCCGCGCTGTCCCGCCCCGCCGCCGCGCCCGCCCGCGCCCTGCACCCGGAAGCGCCGGTCAACTACCCATGGCCGATCTTCCCGCATCCCAAGGGCAAGGAATTCGTCGACTACGACGAAGACCTGCAAATCCGCGACATCGTCAACGCCACCCGCTACGGCTACCGCGACATCCAGCTCGTGAAGCGGTTTTCCACCGTCGGCATGGGGCCGCTGCAAGGACGGCAGGCGGCTCTGCCCACGGCGCGGCTGGTCGCCGACGCCACCGCCCGCACGGTATCGGAGACCGGCATCGCTACCGCCCGCCCGCCCTTCATGCCGGAAAAACTCGCGCACGCCGCCGGGCGCGCCTTCACGCCCGCGCGCCACACCGCCATGCACCGGCGGCACGCCGAGGCGGGCGCGCAATTCATCCCGGCGGGCATCTGGCTGCGACCCGCCTACTACGGCAACCCCGCCGCGCGCGAACGGCTCATCCAAGAGGAAGCCGCCGCCGTGCGCACCGGCGTCGGCCTGATCGACGTCTCCACCCTCGGCGGCCTGGAAATACGCGGGCCGGACGCCGTGGAACTACTGGAACGCGCCTACACCTTCGCCTTCGCCAGGCAACCGGTCGGGCGTTCGCGCTACGCCCTCATGACCGCCGAGGATGGCGTCATCATCGACGACGGCGTGTGCTGCCGCCTGGGCGAGCGCCACTTCTACGTCACCGCCACCACCGGCGGCGTGGATCGCGTCTACCGCGGCCTCACGAAATGGAACGCGCAATGGCGGCTCGACGTCGACATCGCCAACGTGAGCGCCGCCTGGGCCGCCGTCAACCTCGCCGGGCCGCGCGCGCGCGAAGTGCTCGCCAGAGTGTGCGCCGACATCGACCTGTCGCCGGAAGGCTTTCCCTATCTCGCGGTGCGCACCGGCACGGTGGCGGACGTCCCGGCGCGTCTCGTCCGCGTCGGCTTCGTCGGCGAACTGGGCTATGAAATCCACGTCCCCGCCCGCTACGGCGAACACCTGTGGGACGCCCTCATCCAGGCTGGCGCGGACGCCGGCATCCGGCCCTTCGGGGTCGAAAGTCAACGTCTGCTGCGGCTCGAAAAGGGGCACGTCATCATCGCCCAGGACACCGACGGCATGACCCACCCCGCCGAGGTCGGCATGGGCTGGGCCATCGCGCGCAAGAAGCCGTTCTTCGTGGGCAAGCGATCCATCGAAATCCTCGAAGCGCAGCCGCCGCTGCGCAAGCTCGTTGGCTTCGTCCTGCCCAAGGACGGCCCCGCCCCGCTCGAAGGCCAACTCATCCTGGACGAACGCGGCGACATCACTGGTTCGATCACCTCCTGCGGCGACTCCGGCGCGCTGGGGAAATTCATCGGCCTCGCCTACTGCGCGCCGGAACAAGCCGTGCCCGGCGCAAAGCTGCCAATCCGCCGGGAGAGCGCACCCGGCGGGCGGCTCCTTGCCGAAGTCGTCGCACTGCCCTTCTACGATCCCGACAACAAACGCCAGGAGCTTTGACCATGGATGCGCTCTCCGACACGACCCACCGCGAACGCCTCTGCGCCCTGGCCGATCTCACCAACCTGCCGCGTCTCGGCCTGCGCGGACGGACGGCGGCGGAACGTCTCGCCGCGGAAGGATTTCGCCCGCCGGACGCCCCCAACCGCCTGACCCGCGCGGATTCGGGCGAAACGCTGCTGCGTCTCTCGCAGGGCGAATACCTGCTCCTGGGCAGCCCGGCGGACAGGGGCGCGCGCGTCCGCGCTCTGGAAGACGCGCTGCCCAAGGCGGGCGAAAACGCGCTCTACTTCCTGCCCAGGCAGGACAGTCACGCCTGGTTCCGGCTCGGCGGCCCGCGCCGTTTCGAGGTCATGGCCAAACTCTGCGGCGTCGACCTCTCGCCCGCCGCCTTCGCCGCCGACGCCGTCGCGCAGACCTCGGTCGCGCGCATCAACGCCGTCGTCGCCAACGATGGCCGGGGCGGCGCGCTCCATCTGCTGTTCGACCGTCCTTCCGCCGTCTTTTTCCGGGAGGCGCTACTCGACGCCATGCGGGAACCATCCGCGCCCCGGAACCGGGAGACAGCCTGTCTTGTCGGGTAAGGACATGACGTTGCCGCCACATCCTCCCCTCAGAATCGAACGTGAGAATTTCCCGCTCATCCGGCTCAAGCCTTTCAAAGCCTGACCTGCCCCCCTCCGGCGCGTAGCCCGCGCACCGGCCATCTCCGCCTGGATGCCGAAGTAACCCACCGCCACACAGGCAAGCATCGCCGCGGTCACCCAGAAAAGTTTATCGCCCAGAACCGCCCTGCCCCACCGCACGGACATGAAAACAAGCAGATATACCGCCGTCCACATGCCGATCCATGCCATGACCGTGAAAAACCGTCCGGCGATGTTGCCCGCCAGCATGCGGCCTTTTGAGTTTCACCAGCTTCGGTTTCGAGAAGATAACAAAATCGCCTCCATGGTTATGTTTTTTGCGCCATTCGTTGTAATCGCTATTGAAAACCGGCCAGAAAACGTCTTCTTCTTTGTGGCGTTT
>JAISCE010000047.1 GCA_031265765.1 Azoarcus sp. | reverse complement strand
CATGTCTTCGTCAAGGCCGGGGAAGATGAAAACGGCGCGCATCAGGCTGAAATCGCCCTGCTCGATCTGGAAAAAAGCCGCCGCCGCTTGAGCGCCCGGGCCGCAGGCAGGCACGACCTGAGTCAATTGATCCGTCATCGCGGCGACATCCCGGAAGCCGACCTGTCGCTTTTCCAACAAATTTACCGGCAGCGGCTGGCCAATCCGTCTTCATTGCCGCAGTCATGAGAGCGAGGGGCTTCCTGGCCGCCGGCTTCCTGGTTGTGTTGGCGGCGAGCGGATTCTTTGCCTGGCAGCATTTCGCGCCGGTGACCGTGGCGGACGGCTGGACGTACCGCGTTTATGAGGATGGCGTCCCCCGCGCCAGCGCCCTGGCCCTTGGGGCGGATGCCGACCTCTATTACAGCGAGGAACTGCGCGATCGCCGGGGGCGGATCGTCCGCCGCATGGCCGACGGTTCCCGGCGCGAGGTGCTTGCCGGCTTGTCCAAGCCGGACGGCCTGCTCGCCTATCGCGGCGGGATAGCGATTGCCCAGGAGCAGAGCGAGTCCCCGGTATATTGGCTGCATGACGGAGAAATCGCGGCCTTGTTCGTCGGACGGCAGATAGAAGGACTCTCCACGGATGGCCGCTATCTGTACGCGATCGAGGATATCAAGGAGAACGGGCGCATCCTGCGCTACGACCCGGACACCCGCGAGGTCGCCGTACTGCGTTCGGGACTGATCGAGGGCGAAGGCATCGCGGTATGCCCGGATGGCAATGTCTTCTATGCCGAAAAAGGGCGCAACCGCATCATGCGCCTGCAAGCGGATGGAGTGGATGGAGCGGATCAGGTGATACGGCAGAACCTGAACCGGCCCGGTTTCCTGTTCTGCGACGGCGAGGGGCTGTGGATCACGGAAGATTCCACGCATGACGCCCGGCTGATGCTGCTCGATCCGGACGGCGGTCTACAGGTCATCGCGCGCAGGTTGCGGGCGGCGCAGACCTTCCTGCCGCTGGGTGAAGACCGCTTCCTGCTGGCGGATCAGGGCCGGAACCGGATTCTGGAACTCGAACGCCTGCGGCGCTGATCCGGATCCATGCCATTCCAGCCGACCGTCCGCAATCATCTGGCCTTCACGCTGTACAGCGGCTTGGCTTTACTGCTGATGTTCAGCCTGTTGCGGCTGGCCCTGCTCGCCTACAACCGGGAATTGATCGGCGCAACGCCAATCGTCGATTTCGCCGAGGCATTCTTCAATGGCCTGCGCTTCGACCTGCGCGCCGCCGCTTATGCGCTGATTCCGCTCCTGCTGGCCCTGCCCTGCGTCCGAACCATGGCGGCGCGCGGCCTCATGCGGGTCTGGCTCACGGCTTTTGCCGGATTCGCCCTTTTCCTCGGCATGGTCGAATTGGATTTTTACCGGGAATTCCATCAACGCCTGAACAGCCTGGTCTTCCAATACATGATGGAAGACCCGAAGACCGTGATGAGCATGCTCTGGCACGGCTTTCCGGTGCTCCGCCTCCTGCTGGCCTGGGCGGCGGCGGCCTGGATTTTCCACCGCCTGTTCAAGATGATCGACCGGACGACCCGGCTCCGGATCGACAGGATCGGCAACGGCATCCCCGCCGGGCCGCCCCACCGACGCGCCAGTATTGGCCGTATCGCCGCCTTTCTGGCTTGTGCGGCGCTGGCGGCGTTGGCGATACGCGGCACTCTGCGCCAGGGGCCGCCGCTGCGTTGGGGCGATGCGTTCACGACGGAATCGATGTTCGCCAACCAGCTTGGCCTGAACGGCACTCTCACACTGATGCGGGCTGCGCGGGAGCGCTTGTTCGGACAGAAATCGAACGCCTGGAAAGCAAGCCTGTCTCCCGGAGAAGCCTTGTCGACCGTGCGCGAAATGCTGTTGACGGCGCACGACCGGCTGACCGATGCCGAAGAAGCGGCAGTGCGCCGCGATTTCACCCCGCCGCAGGCGAACGCGCTGCCGATTCGCAACGTCGTGGTGATCCTGCTGGAGAGTTTCGCCGGGCATCACGTCGGGGCGCTGGACGCACCCGGCGGCATTACGCCGTATTTCGACGGTCTCGCCCAAGAAGGCTTGCTGTTTACCCGATTCTTTTCCAACGGCACCCATACGCATCAAGGCATGTTCGCCACCATGGCCTGTTTCCCGAACCTGCCCGGATTTGAATACCTGATGCAAATGCCGGAAGGCGGATACGGCTTTTCCAGCCTGCCGCACCTGTTGAGCGAGCGCAATTTCGGGGATGTATACGTCTACAACGGCGATTTCGCCTGGGACAATCAGGCCGGATTTTTCCGCAATCAGGGCATGACGCGCTTCGTCGGTCGGCACGATTACGAGAACCCGGCATTTTCGGACCCCACTTGGGGCGTTTCCGATCAGGACATGTTCGCGCGCGGCAATCAGGAACTGGACAGGCTGGCGGCAACCGGCAAACCTTTTTACGCCCTGCTGCAAAGCCTTTCCAACCACACGCCCTATGCCCTGCCCCGGAATCTGCCGGTCGCGCGCGTCACGGGGCAAGGATCGCTCGACGAACATTTGACCGCCATGCGCTATTCCGACTGGGCTTTGGGAGCATTTTTCGAGAAAGCGAAAAAATCGCCGTATTACAAAGAGACCTTGTTCGTGGTCGTCGGCGATCATGGTTTCGGCGGCCACGAGCAATTGACCGAAATGGATTTGTACCGTTTCAACGTACCCCTGCTGCTGCTCGCCCCAGGAATCCAGGAAAGATTCGGTCGTATCAGAACCACCGTCGGCTCGCAGGTGGATGTCGTGCCGATCATCATGGGCCTGCTCGGCGAACGGACGCGGCATCAATGCTGGGGGCGCGATCTCTTGAGCCTGCCGGACAATGATGCGGGCTTCGCCATCATAAAGCCTTCCGGAAGCGACCAGACCGTGGCAATCGTCAGCGGCGACCGCATTCTGGTGAAGCCCAAAGACAGCGATGCGCGCGTCTACGACTACTGGTTGGGGCGTGATTCTGGAACCAGTTTGGTGAAGGACGCGCTGGAGCAGGCCGAATTGCAGAAACGGCTCGAAGCCTTCATCCAAACCGCGACCAAGAGCCTTTTGGAAAATTCCACGGGCGTGGATCGCGGCAATGCCGGGAAAAACTGAAAAAGGGAGAGTGCCGCCAAGCCTCTCGATTCTTTCACGCCGATTTGACGAACGCTTCACGGGAAGGAGAACACACTCGCGCCATCCTTTTCAGGCATATCGCACATGCGTTCAATCTCCAGGAACACCGGTTCGGGTAGCGTCCCCCCTCCGTGGAAAACGAAATACGACGCGGCCAACGCTTCCGCGTATCGCCCAAGCAAACACTCCGCGGAAACCGCTCTCATCGATAAAGTGTTCGATTGGATACCCATGGGGACCGTGCTGGACGTCCCATGCGGTAATGGAAGACTTTCCGTTCATCTGGCAAAAAAGGGGTATCGGATTACGGCGGTCGACTATTCGGATGCCATGCTCGAATTGGCGCATAAAGCCGCCAGCGCGAACAGATTGATTTTCCCAGTCATCAAAAGCGATGTGGAAAATCTTGATTTCACCGACCAGGCGTTCAAAACGGTACTGTGCTTCCGGCTACTTCATCATTTCCCCGAAGCGGCAACCCGGCAACGAGTCGTCTCCGAGATTTGCAGGGTCGCCGAAAAGTACGTCGCCCTTTCCTATTTCAGCCCTTACGCCATCTCATCCTTGAAACGTAGCCTGGCCCAATGCTGCTGGGGCAAAACAAAAAAGAAACATTCGTTTCCATTGACTGAAATCACCGCTTATTTCGCAGCGCAGGGGTTCGGTTTTGTTCAAGACTTTCCATTACTGAACATTATTCATACGCTTCATATTGCTCTTTATCGCCGGATTCGTTCCTGACCGGCGATGTATACGCGAGCCTGGACTGGCCTGGTCATCCTCCCGAACATCACCGGAATTTCACCCGAAAGCAGCTTCCGCCTTCCGGCAGAGCATCCAGCGCAATGCTCCACCCTTGATGGGCGCAGATACGCTTGACCAGGGAGAGGCCCAGCCCGAGTCCTTCGCCCCGCGTTCGCGCGCCGCGCACGAAAGGCTGGAAGACCCGCTCCCGTTCTTCCGCGGGAATACCGACACCGCTGTCTTCGACGCGAAATCCGCCGTCCTCCAGCACCAGCCGTATCCAGCCGCGTTCCGTATAGTGCAGCGCATTCTTGAGCAGATTGCCCATGACGATGCGCAGGAAAGCAGGATCGTAACGCCCCGTATCGCGTCCTTCCTCGGACAGTTCGAATGAGAGTCCCTTGGCTTCGACGCCGGACGTCCAATGCTGGCGCTGTTCCTGCGCCGCCGTGGCAAGGGCGATGCCATTTCCAGCGGCGATCCGGCCCGAGGCGGCCGAGGCGGGGAGCGCCCGCGCAAGCGTCAGGAAGGTTTCGACCAGATCGCGCATTTCCTCGGCGGCGCGCGCGATGCGCTCGACCTGTTCGCGCTCGCGCCCGGAAAGACTACCGGCGACCGCCAGCAACTCGCAGGAAGTGGCGATGACCATCAGCGGCGTGCGCAACTCGTGGCTGACGTCGCTGGTAAACAGGCGCTCCCGCTCCATGGCAAGGTTGAGGCGCGTCAGGGCGTCGTCGAAGGCTCTGGCCAGATGGCCGATCTCGTCGTCCGCGTAGTCCCGCGCCAAGGGCGCGACCGGCGGAATCTGCGGCAGGCAGCGCACCTGTTCGGCGAGACGGATGACCGGGGCGATGATTCTTTTGCTCGCCAGCTTGCCAAGCGCCCAGGCGCTGGCGACCGTGAGCAGGAATCCCGCGAAGAGAATGCCGAACAAGATTCTTTCGCGCGCCTCGAATTCACGCTGATCCTCCACCAGCATGTAGCGTCGTCCATTGAGTTCACGAACGTAAACCCAATAAACGTCTCCTTCGCCCATTTCGCTGAATCCCGTCCGCGCCCGCGCGAATTCTTCCGGTATGGCGTATTCCGGGTGATCGGACGCGAAAAACCGCATGTTGTAATCGAGGCGCGGCGTGCCGTTTCGCGGCAGATCTTCGTCGAGGATGCGAGCGAGCGTCCTGTCCAGCGTCTGGGAAATGAGCGCCTTTTCAAACGAATGCGCGACGTAGACGAGGCATAGCGACAGCGTGCCGCTCACGACGAAAATCATCAACGTAAACGCCGCGACGATCCGGCGGGCAAGGGGCTGGCCGCGGCGTTCAGCGGCCATTTTCCCTGGCGGCGAGGCAAAATCCCACGCCATGCACGGTATGCAGGAGCGGCGTGGGAAAGGGCTTGTCCATGGCTTGGCGCAACTGATAGATGTGACTTCTCAGGCTATCGCTGTCGGGAACGTCTTCACCCCACAACGCTTCTTCGAGCGTCTCGCGCCGCACCACGGCAGGGCTTTTCTGCATCAGGATTTCGAGGAGCCTGAGTTCGGTCGGATTGAGTTTCAACGGCTTGTTCGCGCGGCTGATCTCCAGGGTATCCAGGTCGTAGCGAAGATCTGCCACTTCGAGCCGACGCCTGTTCTTGCCATGAATGCGGCGCAGCATGGCTTCGATGCGCGCCGCCAGTTCCGAGAGGGCGAAAGGCTTGACGAGGTAATCGTCGGCGCCGTGCGCGAAGCCTTCCAGTCGATTCTCCAGGGTATCGCGCGCGGTCAGCATGATGATGGGCGTATCGTTGCGCCCGTCCTCGCGCAGCCGCCTGCATATTTCGAGGCCATCGATGGCGGGCAGCATGATGTCGAGCACGATGAGATCGTACTGGTGGGTCGCCGCCAGGTGCAGGCCCGAAAGTCCATCTTCGGCGCAATCGGTGACGAAGCCCTTGAGCTGGAGGTAGTCCAGTATGTTGGACAGAATGTCTCGGTTGTCTTCGACGATCAGGATGCGCATGGTTCAAGTCGGTGTTCGCGGTATCACCATGGTACATAATTACCCGACGCGCGGTTTCGCCCATAGCGGGATAATCGCCCGAGTCCCCAACCCTCGATTCCGGGAGTTTTCATGCAGCATCGTGTCAGTCTTACCCAGTTTCTCATCGGCGAGCAACGCGCCGGCCATGTGTCGCCGGATTTGAGGCTGTTGCTCGAAGTCGTCGCCCGCGCGGTCAAGGCAATCGGCGCCGCGGTCTCTAAAGGCGCGCTCGCCGGAATGCTCGGCGAGGCGGGCACCGAAAATGTGCAGGGCGAGGCACAAAAAAAGCTCGACGTGATCGCCAATGAAATATTGCTCCAGGCCAACGAATGGGGCGGACATCTGGCGGCGATGGCCTCCGAGGAGATCGAAACCGTGCACCAGATTCCGTTCGACTACCCCAGGGGCGGCTACCTGCTGCTGTTCGACCCGCTCGACGGCTCGTCGAACATCGACATCAACGTGACCATCGGCACTATTTTCTCGGTACTGCGCAACCCGCAGGAAAAGGACAAAGACCCTTCGGAAAAAGATTTCCTCCAACCTGGGCGCGAACAGGTGGCCGCCGGTTACGCGATTTACGGACCGTCGACCCTGCTCGTGCTGACCGTGGGCAACGGCGTGCATGCCTTTACGCTCGACCGCGAGATGGGCGGTTTCATTTACACGCATCCATTCATGACGGTCCCCGGCGAGACGCGGGAATACGCGATCAACGCATCCAATATCCGTTACTGGGAACCGCCGGTGCGGCGCTACATCACCGAATTGCAGCAAGGCAAGGACGGCCCGCGCGGCATGGATTTCAACATGCGTTGGGTGGCCTCGATGGTGGCCGATGTGCACCGGGTGCTGACGCGCGGCGGCATTTTCATGTATCCGCTCGATGAAAAATGCCGCGCCCAGGGCGGCAAGCTTCGGCTGATGTACGAGGCCAACCCGATGGCGATGTTGATCGAACAGGCGGGCGGCGCGGCCACGACCGGGCGCGGGCGCATCCTCGATGTGCCGCCGAAGCGCCTGCACCAGCGCGTGCCGGTCATCCTCGGCTCCCGTAGCGAGGTCGAGCGGCTCACGTCCTATCACGGCGCGGCTTCTGCCTGATATTGCCGGCGGGACGAGGATGGAATCGTGCGCGGCGACCCGATTTCCCAGCCTGCCATTACGGCGCATCCGGCAATGGGCGCTCGCTTTCGTTTTGCAGAGCCTTTGCTCCGCCATGGCATTGGCCGAAAACATCGAAATCGATCTCGATGCGCCAAAGGAAGTGCAAACGCTGCTCAGGCAACATGTCCATCTGCTGCGGATGGCCCCCGGCGACATCCCCGCTCCGGGGCCGGACCGTGCCGCGCTGCTGCGGCGCGCCCGGCATGAAATAGCCGATCTGCTTGCCACCGAGGGTTACTTCTCCCCCAGGATTCGCATCGATCGCAGCAATTCCGGGAACTGGCGTCTGACCGTCGAACTCGGCGAAAGGGCCATGGTCGCGGCGGTCGACATTCGTTTCCAGGGGGAACTCGGGAACGGCGGACAAGAAGCGCAATGCGAAAACCTGCGGCGCGACTGGGCAATGCCCGCCGGAGCGCCTTTTCGCCAGGCGGATTGGGAAGACGCCAAGCAAGCACTGCTCGATACCTTGCAGCGCGAGCGTTATGCTGCGGCGAAATTCGTGTCGACCAAGGCCGGCGTGGATGCCGCCGCCGCCAGGGTACGGATCGACATTGCGATCGACAGCGGCCCGGCCTTTCGTTTCGGGACGCTCGAAGTCAGCGGCCTGCGCGACCTGCCGCCGGATTTCGTCGCCCGCTACAACACGCTCAAGGAAGGCGGCCTCTACAACCGGCGCGATCTGCTGGCTTTCCAGGAATCCTTGCAAACCGCGCCACAATTGTCCGTGGCGGTGGTGAGCATCGACCCCGATCCGCAAAAAGCCGCCGCCGCACCGATCCGTGTGGCGGTAACCGAAGCGATACCGCAACGCCTGGGCTTCGGCCTGGGCATATCGAGCAACACCGGCTACCGGGCGGAGACATCCTACCGTCACGTCAACCTTTTCGGGCGCGGATGGGAACTGGCGAGCGGTTTGCGCCTGGAGCAGCGCCGCCAGTCCGCCTACACCGATCTTTTTCTACCGCCCGAGCAAGCGCGCCGCCACCGCGACAGCGCCGGGGTGAGCTTCGAGCGCAGCAATCTGGAAGGACTCCGGATATACACCGGCGCGGCGGGACTGGCCCGGAACATCCGGCGCGACGACAGCGAAACCCAGATCGCCATGCGGGTACAACGCGAAGAAATCCACCCCGAAGATGCCGAAACGAGCAGCTACAACACCCTGACGCTGAACTGGAGCTGGGTGCGGCGCGCTGTCGACAATGTGCTCGACCCGCGCAGCGGCCACGTACTCGAAGTCCAGCTCGGCGGCGGCATCGGCCTGTCCGCGCAGGCGCGAAACTTCACCCGCGCCTATGGCCGCTATCTGCACTATTTCAGTTTCGGCCAACGCAACGTGCTCATCCTGCGCGGCGAGGCCGGCGCGACCCTGGCGCGAACGCGGGACGGCGTTCCACAGGATTTTCTTTTCCGCGCCGGCGGCACGCAATCGGTACGCGGCTACGCTTATCGCAGCCTGGGGGCGACGGAAGGCTCGGCCACCGTAGGGGGACGCTATCTTGCCGCCGCCAGCATGGAATTCGTGCGCTGGATCAAGGCCAATGCGGGGATGGCGGTATTCATCGACTCCGGCGACGCCGCCGATTCGAGAACGTCATTCGCCGCCCACACCGGCTACGGCTTCGGCGCGCGCTGGCTCAGCCCCGCCGGGCCGCTGGCCATCGACCTGGCCTGGCCGCGCGACGGGAAACGGCCACGGCTGCATTTCGGGGTGGAAGTGGCGTTTTGAAAACGTCCACTTTCAACATGCTGTCCAGCCAACCGGACGGCATCTCGATCATCAGTGCCGCAAGCTTCAGATCAGCATCATGCTCTCGCGCACTTCCTGCGCTCTTTCCAGGGCCTCGCGCGCTTCGTCGCAGCGGATGCGCACCGGCAGCACGGCATGGCGGCGGCGGTCGCGCGAAGTGAGTTCCATGAAGTCGATCGCCGCCGCATCCGCATCATGGGCGCCATCGCTCTGGATCACACCCGCGCGCGTCACCCGTAGCTGCACAGGTTCGAGATTCAACGCTTCTTCCGGTTGCATGAGAAAACCGGCCAGTTCGGCAATCACGGCATCCGGCTGCAAGGACTCGAACTGCCGCCGCAGACGTTCGTCCAGCGCGGCAATGTAGCGCGAAGGAAAATCCGCCTGCCCATCCGCCGAACGATTGTGCAGGCGCACCCGCTCCAGTTCGCGCTCGGACTGGAGCGACGTGTAAGCCACTTTGGCCAGCTCGATATGCCCGGCGAACGTGCGCAACAAGCTGTCGAATACCGCCGCGCGCAAGGCGGCGCGGGCCGCTCCGGGATCGGCGGCGGGAAAAACCAGCGCCCGGTCGGAGAGCAGGAGCAACGATTGCGGCACATCGGCAACCACGATGCCATGTTGCATGGCAACGCCAAGCACTTGCTTTTCCGTGCGCCGCGCCGCCATCAAGGCGAAAAAGTAGTCGCTTTGATAGGATTCCGGTTCGACAAGGTATGCGCGCACCGGCGCACTGGCGGCCAGCATGTCGCCGATATCGTCGGCGGAAGCGAAAAAAGCGTGCACAAGGGGGTCGGCGGCAAAATATTGACGGCCGATATCGACCGGCGGCGGTAACGCATCGACGAGCCTGGCGCAATAATCAAGGGCATGCGCAACCGGCGCGGCCAGTTTCCCGTCGAAACCGGGTGTCATGGCAAAGACCTTGTCTACCACTTCCACGACGCGCTGCAATCCCGCCAGGGTATCCGGGTCGGCGGGCGAAGCGGGCGAAATCCAGGAGAGAAGCCGGGAGAGAGGATTCATGGCGGCGAGAGGGAAAAGTATGGAGTTGGCAATGTAACCGCGCCGCCGCGCCGCGGAAACCCACTTTGCACGGAACATCCGTGAAAAAAGGTGCATGGCATGCCACATGCACCAAGAGCATTTTTTATTATTTCTTTGGCACGGCCCTTGAAATCGTCCGGCCCCGTCCCTATTATTGGCACTCGCCTCGAATGAGTGCTAACAGCCGGCCCGATCCGGGCTGGCGGTTTTTTCCCGGCGGGCGCGCCGCCCGTCTCGTCGATTCTACAAAGTGAGGAGCAAAGCCAATGAAAATCCGTCCCCTGCACGATCGTGTGATCGTCAAGCGTCTGGAAGCCGAGCGCACAACCGCCAGCGGCATCGTGATTCCGGATTCCGCGGGCGAGAAGCCCGACCAGGGTGAGGTGCTGGCCGTGGGCAACGGCAAGATTCTCGACGACGGCAAGGTTCGCCCGATAGCCGTCAAGGCCGGCGACCGCGTGCTGTTCGGCAAGTACGCCGGCCAGACCGTCAAGGTCGACGGCGAAGAACTGCTCGTCGTGCGCGAAGAAGACCTGTTCGGCGTAATCGAGGCCTGAGTCCCGGTTTTCACGCACAACCTTCCAACCGATTTTTCTGGAGTTCATTAAATGGCAGCAAAAGAAGTCAAATTCGGCGATTCCGCCCGCGCGCGCCTGATCGAAGGCGTCAACGTCCTGGCCGACGCCGTCAAGGTGACGCTCGGCCCCAAAGGCCGCAACGTCGTGCTGGAACGCTCCTTCGGCGCGCCCACCGTGACCAAGGACGGCGTTTCCGTCGCCAAGGAAATCGAACTGAAAGACAAGTTCGCCAACATGGGCGCGCAACTCGTGAAGGAAGTCGCGTCCAAGACTTCCGACATCGCGGGCGACGGCACCACGACCGCGACCGTCCTAGCCCAGTCCATCGTGCGCGAGGGTCTGCGCTACGTGGCCGCGGGCTTGAACCCGATGGATCTGAAGCGCGGCATCGACAAGGCCGTGATCGCCATCATCGAGGAACTGAAGAATATCTCCAAACCCTGCACCACCAACATGGAGATTGCCCAGGTCGGCGCCATTTCCGCCAACGCCGACGCCTCCATCGGCGACATCATCGCCAAGGCGATGGAAAAGGTCGGCAAGGAAGGCGTAATTACCGTCGAGGACGGCAAATCCCTGGAAAACGAGCTGGATGTCGTCGAAGGGATGCAGTTCGACCGCGGCTACTTGTCGCCCTATTTCATCAATAACGGCGACAAGCAACAGGCGATCCTGGACACCCCCTACGTGCTCCTGTACGACAAGAAAATCTCCAACATCCGCGATCTCCTGCCGGTGCTGGAACAAGTCGCCAAGGCGGGCCGTCCGCTCCTCATCATTGCCGAGGATGTCGAAGGCGAAGCCCTCGCCACGCTGGTGGTGAACAACATTCGCGGCATCCTCAAGACCGCCGCGGTCAAGGCGCCGGGCTTCGGCGACCGCCGCAAGGCCATGCTCGAAGACATCGCCGTCCTCACCGGCGGCCAGGTGATCGCCGAAGAAGTCGGCCTCACGCTGGAAAAAGCCACCCTGCAAGACCTCGGCCAGGCCAAGCGCATCGAGATCGGCAAGGAAAACACCATCATCATCGACGGCGCGGGCGAAGCCTCCCGCATCGAAGCGCGCGTCAATCAGATCCGCGTGCAAATCGAAGAAGCCACGTCCGACTACGACCGCGAAAAGCTGCAAGAGCGCGTGGCGAAGCTTGCCGGCGGCGTGGCCGTCATCAAGGTGGGCGCGGCGACCGAAGTCGAAATGAAGGAAAAGAAGGCCCGCGTGGAAGACGCGCTGCACGCCACCCGCGCGGCGGTGGAAGAAGGCATCGTCCCCGGCGGCGGCGTGGCGCTCCTGCGCGCCCGCGCCAACGTGGCGAACAAGCTCAAGGTCGACAATCACGACCAGGACGCCGGCATCAAGATCGTCCTGCGCGCCGTGGAACAGCCTTTGCGCGAAATCGTCACCAACGCCGGCGAAGAACCTTCCGTGGTGGTCAATGAAGTCGTGAAAGGCCAGGGCAACTTCGGCTACAACGCCGCCACCGGCGAATACGGCGACCTGGTTGCAACCGGCGTGCTCGACCCCACCAAGGTCACGCGCTCCGCCCTGCAAAACGCCGCTTCCGTGGCCGGACTCATCCTCACGACCGACGCCATGGTGGCCGAACTGGTGGAAGACAAGCCTTCCCCCTCGCTGCCCGGCGGCATGGGCGGCATGGGAGGTATGGGCGACATGGGGATGTAATCCCCTCCGGCGTCCTTGGCCCACGCGGAACAACCCCGCGCAAGCGGGGTTCTGTTCCAAGTTGTCGACAAAGCCTCCGGCATCGGAGGCTTTGTCGTCTACGGAACAAGGGAATCCGTCCCTCCGCGCCGGACGCCAAGAACTTCAAATCCCACCACGTTTCGCGCCTTTTTGCTAAATTCCACGCCGATCAAGTGGATGGGCTGATCGAGCGCGCGGTATTTATCGGCGTACTGCTTCTCCTTGATCTGCTGGAGCGCCTTGCCTTCGGCCTCATTCTCCACCACCTTGAGCTCGAAGAGATAAACCTGTCCATTGAACTTGACCGCCATGTCCAATTTGCCTTGATTGCTCACGTCTTCCGCAACGATATCCAGCCCCAGCGCGGCAAAGGAGGCGTAGAACACACTGGCGTAATAGCCCTCGAACCGGTCGATGTCGTTCTTGCGGAACCAGTCGTTGGGGATGCTGGCGTAAAGGGAAAGGAAAATTTCCCGAATTCGTGAGAAATCATTTTTTTGCAGGGCGCGAAAAAGCGCGATGCGGTGCTCCGCTTCCCGCTTTTCACTTCCTATCCATGCACCCAGCATCAC
>JAISCE010000027.1 GCA_031265765.1 Azoarcus sp. | reverse complement strand
GATGTCTTTCAGATTGTTGAGGCCGGAGAAGATATTGACCTTGCTGAATTTGGAAACGCCGGTCAAGAAGGCAAACTTGATGTGCGCGTCCTGATCCTTGATGACCGAATAAAGATCGCACAGGCCGTCGCGCATCTCGCGGGCGAGAGCGGGATCGGCGAGATTATCCAGGATGGGTTTGTCGTATTCATCCACCAGTACCACGGCGCGTTGGCCAAATCGGGCTTCGGCTTCCAGGATCAATTGGGAGAACTGCCCCGGGATGCTGGCATCTTCCAGCCTTATCCCCAAACGCTGCGCATTTTCCTTGAGAATTTCACGGATTCTCTGTGCCAGGCTCTCCCTTTGCCCGCCGGAAATCCCCGCCCCAAAGCTGATGCGGATCACCGGATATTTGATGTTCCAATCCCATTTGCCGTGACAATGCAAACCCCGGAACAAGACCTCATTGCCCGCGAACAATTCCGCCAAGGTATCCAGGAACAGGCTCTTGCCGAAACGGCGCGGGCGGGAGAGGAAATACGCCGTGCCTTCCTCGATCAGTTTCAAGGCAAAAGGCGTTTTATCGACATAGTAATAATCCGCTTCGCGGATCTTGGCGAAGGTCTGGATACCGATGGGAAGTTTCTTGCGCAACATGGCAAGCTCGCGGCGGGGATGGAAATGCCGGAATTATAGCGCGAGGACTCATTTCGCGCCGGTTTCCGCGGCCAGACTGGCAATGATCCGTTCTTCGGTCAGTTCCGGCGAGCACAGTTCCATGAAACGATAGGCGAAACCGCGCAAATATTGGCCGCGCCGCACCGCGATGCGGGTGATGTTTTCCGGGAAAAGCCGCGCGCTTTCCAGCAGCACGATGTCGGTGTCGCGCGCGGCGTCGTAGGCCACCGAGGCGACGATGCCGATACCCAGTCCGAGTCCGACGTAAGCCTTGATGACATCGGCGTCGAGCGCCGACATGACGATTCCGGGGACGAGTCCTTCGGCGGCGAAGGCGTTGTCGACGCGGGCGCGGCCAGTGAAGCCTTCGTGATAAGTGATGATCGGGTAATCGACGATATCCGTGAGGGCAAGCGGCTTGACGGCGGCGAGCGGGTGCCCGGCAGGAACGATGACAGCGTGATGCCAGCTATAGTACGGAAACGAAAGCAGTTCCGGCACGGCGGCAATGGTTTCGGTCGCCACGGCAATGTCGGCTTCGCCGTCGAGCAGCATTTGTGCGATTTCCGCCGGACTGCCCTGGTGCAACTTGAGGTGGACTTTGGGAAAGTCCCGCCTGAAGGCCGTGACGACGGGCGGCAAGGCGTAACGCGCTTGCGTGTGAGTGGTGGCGACGGTGAGTTGCCCGGCGTCGGTGCTGGCATATTGTTCGGCCAGCCGCTTGATGTTGGCCGCATCGAGCAACATGCGCTCGACCATGACAAGCACCTCCTTGCCGGGTTCGGTCAGCCCGAGCAGGCGCTTGCCGCGGCGGACGAAAAGTTCAAGACCGATCTCGTCTTCCAGATCCTTGATGTGCTTGGAGACGCCCGACTGCGAGGTGAAAAGGGCGTTGCCGACCGCGGTGAGGTTGAAACCGCGTCTCGCGGTTTCCCGCACGATACGTAATTGCTGGAAGTTCATGCTTCGTATCCTCCCGCTTCAGATTCCCGCGCCTTCTTCGTACTCGAAAACCCGCAGGTTCGAGGGCGCCAGCCGCACGGTCTGCCCGGCAGCGAGGCCGAGCGCGGCGACGCGCTCGCGCGTGAGTTCGACCTCGAAGCGCTGGCCGTCGTCGCCGTCGAGTTCGATCCGGGCCGTCACGCCGAAAGAAAGCATCCGGCTCACTTTCGCCGTGATGCCGCCGCCCGGCCCATCGTCCGGCACGATGTCGAGTTCGTAGGGACGGGCGAAAGCCATGACCTGCGCGCCCTCGGACAGCCCGCCTTCCTGCGCCGGATGCGGTAGCAAGTCGTCCCCCACCCGCACGCCTTCGCCATCGACGCGCCCGTGAAAAAGGTTGACCGCGCCGAGAAAGCCGTACACAAAAGGCGTCGCGGGCTGTCGGTAGACTTCTTCCGGCGCGCCGGTTTGTTCGACGCGGCCCCGGTTCATCAAGACGACGCGGTCGGCGACTTCCAGCGCCTCCTCCTGGTCGTGGGTGACAAAGATCGAAGTAATGTGCAATTCGTCGTGCAATTGCCGGAGCCAGCGCCGCAACTCCTTGCGCACCTTGGCGTCGAGCGCACCGAAAGGCTCGTCGAGCAACAGCACGCGCGGTTCGACCGCCAGCGCGCGGGCCAGCGCGATGCGCTGGCGCTGCCCGCCGGAGAGCTGCGAGGGAAAGCGGTCGGCCAGCCAGGCGAGTTGGACGAGTTCGAGCAGACGCCGTACCTTGGCGCGGATTGCCTGCTCCGGGGGACGTTGCGCGCGCGGTTTCATCCGGATGCCGAAGGCGACGTTGTCGAATACCGACATATGCCGAAAGAGCGCGTAATGCTGGAAGACGAAACCCACCTGGCGCTCGCGCACATGCTTGGCGGAAGCGTCCTCGCCTTCGAGCAACACCTGTCCGCCGTCGGCTCTTTCCAGTCCGGCGATGATGCGCAAAAGCGTGGTCTTGCCGCAACCCGACGGTCCCAGGAGCGCGACCAGTTCGCCGGACGGGAAGTCGAGCGTAACGTCGTCGAGCGCGATGAATCCGCCGAAACGCTTGGCGATGTTGCGAACCTGGATACTCATGATGATGCGTCGTCCTGTATCGTCCGGCTGGCGCGCCCCGCGCGGCGCTCGACCCATGTCTTGATTCCCAGTGTCGCCAACGCCAGCAGCGCCAGCAGCGATGCCACCGCGAAGGCGGCGGCGAACTGGTATTCGTTGTAGAGAATTTCCACCTGTAGCGGCATGGTGTTGGTTTCGCCGCGAATGTGGCCCGATACCACGCTGACCGCGCCGAATTCACCCATGGCGCGGGCATTGCAAAGAATGATGCCGTAGAGCAGCCCCCATCGGATATTGGGCAGGGTGACATGCCAGAAAGTGCGCCAGCCGTTCGCGCCGAGCACGATGGCGGCTTCTTCCTCCTCCCGGCCCTGCGCCTGCATGAGCGGGATCAGTTCGCGCGCGACGAACGGAAAGGTGACGAAGACCGTGGCGAGCACGATACCGGGCACGGCAAAGATAATCTTGATGTCATGCGCGTTCAACCATGCGCCGAACCAGCCGTGCGCGCCGAACATCAAGACGAAAACCAGCCCCGCGACCACCGGGGAAACCGAAAATGGCAGGTCGATGAGCGTGATGAGGAAGTGCTTGCCGCGAAACTCGAATTTAGCGATGGCCCAGGCCGCCGCCACGCCGAAGACGAGGTTGAGCGGCACGGCGATACCCGCCGCAACCAGGGTGAGCCGGATTGCGGCCAGCGCGTCGGGTTCGACGAGTGCGGCAAAGTACGCCGCCCAGCCTTTGCGCAATGCTTCGGCAAATACCGCGGCCAGCGGCATCAGTAAAAAGAGCGCGAAGAAAGACAGCGCAATGACAATCAGCGTCCATTTCACCCATGGCGCTTCCCGCGTGGCCGCGCGCGTCTCGAAACGCGCCGCCGGATCGACGATGGTTTGCCGCGCCGACGCCATCAGCGATCCCTCCCCGTCCGCCTGGCCGCCCATGCTTGCAGGCCATTGACGATGAAAAGCGACGCGAAGGAAATCAGCAGCATCACCTCCGCCACTGCGGTCGCGCCGACGTAATCGTATTGTTCGAGTTTGGTGATAATCATCAGCGGGGTGATCTCCGAGACCATCGGGATGTTTCCGGCGATAAAGATCACCGAACCGTATTCGCCGACCGCGCGCGCAAAGGCGAGCGCGAACCCGGTCAGCAGCGCGGGCAACAGCACCGGCAGGATCACGCGGCGGAAGGTTTGCCAACGGCCCGCGCCCAGGCTGGCGGCGGCTTCTTCGTGCTCGATGTCGAGTTCTTCGAGCACCGGCTGTACCGTGCGCACGACGAAAGGCAGGCCGATGAAGACCAGCGCCACCATCACGCCCAGTGGCTTGAATGCCACCTGGATGCCGAGCGGATCGAGATACTGGCCGATCCAGCCGTTTTTCGCATAGAGCGCGGTGAGCGAAATACCGGCTACCGCCGTGGGAAGCGCGAAAGGCAGATCGACCAGCGCATCGACCAGGCGCTTGCCGGGAAAGCGATAGCGCACCAGGCACCACGCCAGCATCAACCCGAATACGGCATTGATCGCCGCCGCGGCAAAGGACATGCCGAATGAAAGCCTGTACGAAGCCGCGACCCTCGGCGCGCTCACCACGCTCCAGAATTCGGAAAGCGACAGGCTCGATGCTTTCAGGAATACCGAAGCCAGCGGCAGCAGGACGATGAGCGACAGCCAGGTGAGCGTCAGCCCCAACGCCGGGCCGAAGCCGGGAAGGACGCGCGCCGTTCGGGCCATCAGCGTTTGGCGAGGGAAACGATCTGGCCGCGGATGCCGCCAACGGCGTCCAGAACGGCGGCGACCGCCTGCCCCCAATATCGTTCTACAGGCATTGATAATCTCTCCTGAATCAATGCGGCGCAGTGTAAAGGAGAGGTTTCATTTGCCGCCCGGCGCATAAATCTGGTCGAAGACGCCGCCATCGGAAAAGTGCGTTTTCTGCGCTTTTTGCCAGCCGCCGAATACGCTGTCGATGGTAATCAGGTCGAGCTTGGGAAAACGGGCCAGATCCGCCGCGTCGGCATGCTCCGGATTGCGGGGCCGGTAGTAGTTTTTCGCCGCGAGCTTTTGCCCGGTCGGCGAATACAGGTATTCGAGATAGGCTTTCGCCAGCTTTTCCGTGCCGCGCTTCTTCGCCACGCCCTCGACGACGGCCACCGGCGGCTCGGCAAGGATGGAGAGCGATGGCACGACGATTTCAAACTTGTCCGGTCCCAGTTCGTTGATCGACAGCAAAGCTTCGTTCTCCCATGCCAGCAGCACGTCGCCGATATTGCGCTGAACGAAGGTATTGGTCGAACCGCGCGCGCCTGAATCGAGCACCGGCACCTGCTTGAGCAGCTTTGCCACGAAATCGCGCGCCTTGGCTTCGTCGTTGCCATTCTTTTTCAGCGCATAGGCCCAGGCGGCGAGGTAATTCCAGCGCGCGCCGCCCGAGGTCTTGGGATTCGGCGTGATGATTTCCACTCCCGGCTTGATCAGATCGCCCCAGTCCTTGATGCCTTTGGGATTGCCCTTCCTCACCAGGAAAACGATCGTGGAGGTATAGGGCGCGCTGTTGGCGGCGAATTTTTTTTGCCAGTCTTTCGGCAATTTATTCGAGAGTTCGGCGATTTCGTCGATGTCGTAGGCCAGCGCCAACGTCACCACGTCGGCTTCCAGACCGTCGATTACCGAACGCGCCTGTTTGCCGGAACCGCCGTGCGATTGCTTGATGGTCACGGTTTCGCCTGTCGTTTTCTTCCAGTGCGCGGCAAATTCGGCGTTGAACGCCTGGTAAAGTTCGCGCGTCGGGTCGTAGGAAACGTTGAGCAGCGTTTGATCGGCCCAGGCTACCGACGAGAGCGCCGCCGCCGCGACTCCCGTCAGCAACGCGCGAAAAAGAGTGGATCGTTTCATGGCTTCATCCTCTTGCGGGTTTAAGAGACATGACACTCTACCGGGATTGTCAGCAAGAAATAGAATAAAAAACGAATTGTTTATTTCCTACAGGCATAACAACAGGCCCGCCGATGGCAAAAAGAAGCCACGCCCTCCCGGATCGCCCGCGCCTCCGGCGTTTCGGACGAAGCAATGCGCTAGAATCGGCATCCACTCCAGATGTCGCCGTCTTCGATATGAGCCTTCCCACCTTCTCGCGCCCACGCCGCCGCGGCATTTACATCCTGCCCAATCTGTTCACCACCGCCGCGCTGTTCTGTGGGTACTTCGCCATCGTGCAGGCGATGAACGGACGCTACGAAGCGGCTGCCATCGCCATTTTCGTCGCCATGGTGTTCGACGGCCTCGACGGGCGCATCGCCCGCCTGACCGGTACGCAAAGCGAATTCGGCGCCCAGTACGACTCACTCTCCGACATGGTCTGTTTCGGCGCCGCCCCGGCGCTGGTGGTCTACGAATGGGCGCTCATCAACCTGGGCAAGGTCGGCTGGATCGTCTCTTTCGTCTATTGCGCGGGCGCGGCGTTGCGGCTGGCCCGTTTCAACACCAACATCGACATCGTCGATAAACGCTTCTTCCAGGGCTTGCCAAGCCCCGCCGCCGCCGCGCTGATCGCCGGCACAGTGTGGCTGTCAATCGACAACGAACTCACCTCGCCCGACGACATGGCCTGGCTGCGCTGGGTTGCATGCCTGGTTACTTTCTTCGCGGGCATCTCCATGGTCAGCAACGTGCCGTACTGGAGCGGCAAGAGCATCAACCTGCGCAAGAGCGTGCCGTTCATCGTCGTTATCGCGCTGGTACTGGCCTTCGCCCTCGGCGCGTTCTATCCGCCGGGCACTTTCTTCGGGCTTTTCGTCGCCTATGCCCTGTCCGGCTATCTTTACGCCGGGTGGCGCTGGCGGCGGCAGCGGCAGGCGGCGCTCGCGGCGCGGGAACAGGCCGAATCGTTCGCGCCGGAGCCGGACGCCCGCGCCGCCGGAATCGCGGATGCGGACACGTCCCCGGAAGACGGCGGGATTTCCGAAGAAGATGAAGCTTCCGAAAAGGAAGACGAGGACGACCGGGCTTCCGAAAGCGGCGAGCCGGACGGCGGCGAGGAAGACCCTTCGGAAGACGGCGATACCGGGGCGTCCGCGCCGGAAGACGATGATCCCCATCCGGAAGATTTTCCCGACGAGGACGCATTGCTTTCGCGCAAATGAGGCTTGGCTGGCTCTGGAAAGACGCCCTGCCCTGCTACAGCCCGGTTCCGGTCATCGCCATCCGCCGGCGCAGGAATGCGATCTGCGTTTGCAGCGGCAGCGATTTGGGACAGACATCGTGGCAGGCCAGTAAGGACATACAGCCGAATACGCCGGTATCGTCGCCGATCAATTCGTAATAATCGTCATCCGTGCGGACATCTCGCGGGTCGAGCCGGAAACGCGCGATCTTGCCGAAACCGACGGCCCCCGCGAAATCCTCGCGCATCCGCGCGGTGCCGCAGGCGGCAACACAGCAGCCGCATTCGACGCAACGGTCGAGTTCGTAGATCTGCTCGGCGAGATCGGGGTCCATCCGCTCCTCGATCCTGCGTAGATCGGGCTTGTCTTCCCGTGCATGCAGCCAGGTTCGCAGGCGCTCGCTCATGCCGCGCATCCATTTGCCGGTATTGACTGAAAGGTCGCCGATCAACTCGAAAAACGGCAGCGGCGCGAGCGTGTTTTCCAGTGGCAGGCTGCTCGTGAGGGTACGACAGGCCAGTTTCGGACGGCCATTGACCATCATTGCACAACTGCCGCAGATGCCGGCGCGGCAGACGAAATCGAATTTCAGCGTCGGGTCCTGACGCTCGCGGATTTCGTTGAGGGCGATGAACAGCGTCATGCTATCGGCCTCCTCGATCCGGTAGGGCCGCAAGTGCGGCGCGGAGCCGGGATCGGTCGGGTCGTAGCGCAGGATGTTGAACGTCAGCCAGCGATCCTGCCGGGGCTCGGCGGCCTCGGCGGCGGCGTTGTTTTCGATGATGGCGCTCATTGGACGGTCTCCAGCGGTTCGTCGAGCCGCTCGTTCCGGCCCGCGAGCAAGGCGGGCAATTCGTCGGCGTAAGGCATGAGGGCATGCTGGATCGCATGCCGGTCTTTATCCTGCATCCGGGCGCGGAGGGCATCCACTTCCTGCTGGCGGCGCGGCGTATCGGGATGGTCGATATAATTCTTTGCGCCGTAGCCGCGCCAGCCCGGCGGCAGTTCCATTTTCATGACATCGAGCGGCTCGTAGTCGAGCTGCGGCAGGCTCGCGCCTTCGTCCGGCCAGAAAGCGAGTGTACGCTTGAGCCATTCTTGATCGTTGCGCCTCGGAAAATCTTCCCGGAAATGCGCTCCCCGGCTCTCGGTGCGTCGATAGGCGCCGTAGGCGATGGTCAACGCCAGCTTCAGCATGCGCCGGAAGCGGTAGGCGGCGACGAGTTCCGGATTGGCCGCGCGCGATTTGCCGGAAATACCGATTTCGCGGCTTCGCTCCAACAACCGTTGCAGGTGCACAACCCCCGCAAGCAAAGCATCGCCCTGGCGGAAGATGCCAACGTAATGCGTCATGATCTCCTGCATTTCGGAGCACAACTGGAACGGATTTTCATGTCCGCCGGAAGTCAGGATCGCCGCGAGTTTTTCCTCCTCGCGCTGCACGAATTCGCGCGCCAGCGTGAGCGGAACCGGGACGGCGTTTTCCGGCTTGTCGCAGAAATCGGCGATGAATTCGCCGACGATCATCCCGGCAACCACGGTTTCCGCCACCGAGTTGCCGCCGAGGCGGTTGAAGCCGTGCAAATCCCAGCAGGCCGCCTCGCCTGCCGCGAACAGCCCTTTGAGGTGCGGCGACTGCCCGGTATGGTCGGTGCGCACGCCGCCCATGGTGTAGTGCTGCGCCGGACGCACGGGAATCCACGACTCCGCCGGGTCGATACCCAGGAAAGACTGACAGATTTCTTTTACTTCACGCAGGTTGTGCTCGATGTGGCGGCGGCCCAGCAAGGTGATGTCCAGCCACAAATGCGGGCCGAAGCGCGTCGGCGCGCCCTTGCCGCTGCGAATGTGCTCCTCCATGCGGCGGGAGACGACATCGCGCGAAGCAAGCTCTTTTTTCTCCGGCTCATAGTCGGGCATGAAGCGATGGCCATCGACATCGCGCAACAGCCCGCCATCGCCGCGGCAACCTTCGGTGACGAGAATGCCCGCCGGAAAGATACCCGTAGGATGAAACTGCACCGCTTCCATGTTGCCCAGCGCGGCGACGCCGGTTTCCAGCGCCAGCGCATGCCCGATGCCTTCGCAGATCACGGCATTGGTGGTGACGCGGTACAGCCTGCCCGCGCCGCCGGTGGCGATGGCCGTCGCCCTGGCCAGGTAAGCGGCGAGTTCGCCGGTCACGAGATCGCGCACCACCGCGCCGTGGCAACGCTCGCCGTCGTGGATCAAGGCCAGCGCCTCGGTGCGCTCGTGGACTTCGACGCCGTGGCGGATCGCCTGATCGCTCGTCGTAAACAGCATGGCGTGGCCGGTGCCATCCGACACATAACAGGTGCGCCATTTCTTGGTGCCGCCGAAATCGCGCTGCGCGATCAGGCCGTGCGCCCCGGCGCGCTCGGCGAGGGTGACTTTCTGCTCGTTGATGATGACTTCATGATCGCCCTTGCGCAAACGGCTCCACGGCGTGCCCCAGGCCGCCAGTTCACGCACCGCCTTCGGCGCGGTATTCACGAACATGCGCGCGACGACCTGATCCGCGCCCCAGTCGCTACCGCGCACGGTGTCCTCGAAATGCACGTCCTCGTTATCGCCCGCGCCTTTGGAAACATTGGCAAGCGAAGCCTGCATGCCGCCCTGCGCCGCCGCCGAATGCGAACGCTTGGGCGGCACCAGGGAGAGGACGATAGCATTGTGTCCGCGACGCCTGGCCGCGATGGCCATCCGCAACCCGGCGAGACCGCCGCCGATCACCAGCACATCGGTCACGATCGTCTTCATTGCCCGTCTCCCCGGCCGGCGTTTTCATCCGCCGCCCTGTCCGGCATGTAACGCTCGCCGTACTGAGCGCGGTGCTCGAAACCGATCTTCATGTACGCGCCCAGGGTTGCCAGGCCCAGCACGAGGAAAAACGCGGTCAGCCCCCACTTCACCATCTTCAATATGTCGCGGGAAAGATTCGGCCAGCCCCACTTGACCGCCAGCCTGTACAGGCCGATGCCGCCATGCAATTCCACCGTCAGCAACATCGTGAGATAAAACGGCCACAGACTGTCGCTCCACACGCGGTCGGACGATGCGTAAGGGCCGATGTCCTGCGGCCAGACGAACATTTGGTAAAGATGCGCCGAAACGAAAAAGAAAAGCAGGAAGCCGGTGCAGACTTGCCAGATCCACAGGGTACTGTCCCCATGCCGCATCGCTTTGGCATGAAAGAGAATGGCGCGGCATTGGCGGTAATTGATCGGAAACTTGCGCACCGCCAGCAAGGCATGAGCGACGAACGCCAGCGCCACGAAGGCGACGACACAGGACACCAGCCCAGGATGAGACTTGCCGAAAATGAAATACCCCTCGAAAAACCGGGTGACTGTCCACATGGCCGTCTCGCCCAAGAGGATCGAGGCAACGAAGGCCATGTGTCCCCACATGAACAGCGCCAGGAAAAGCCCCGTGCTGCTTTGCAATATATCGAGCCAGGCCGGCCAAGGGTTCTTCGTGGCTTTGTCGGCCAAATCCGCATGAGAAATAACGGTTTCGTACAACATCAAGACTCCGTGATGGATGACACAGCGCAGCATAATGCCTGTTTTTCGGTGAAAATATCAGTTACCGCAAACCCTCATGAACAAAAACGCGGCAAATAACACGACGATTTCCGCCCCGCCCGGGAATTTTTCCCCGGTTTGGCGGTCGCGCATCCGTCGTATAAATACCGTAAACATGTACTGGTTTATGCAAATACATAGCACACAGACGCATCCCGGCGGTTTTCCGGTCGGGCAGTCTGACTGTGGCATGGATATTCGGCGAATCGTCCCGGGCCGCTGTCAGCGGCGGCGATTGAGCGGCGAACGGGCCCGCAGTACATTGCCTGACGGGATTTCGTCATCCGGCGCTTTCGTTTCGCCGCCCGGCGTCTCCGTTTCCCGTGCAAACCATTCCAGTTGATCTCCCAGCGCCTCGCCGCCCGCGATTTGCGGCTGGGAAGACAGGAAACCATTCGCTTTTTCGCGTTTGTCGATGGCGCCCTTGGCGCGCTCGAATGCTTCGACGAACGAGCGCGTTTCCCGCAACGCCTCACCAAAGTAAGCGCGGCCAAAATCGGTGAGATCGTTGGCGTCTTCGCAGCCAAAGGAGTTACGGTCGGCGGAGGACGCGGTAATGACAAGGGTATTCGCATCCGCGAGATCGGGCACGAAGCCCCCGGAATAGCAAGCCGAAACCACCACCGCCCGATGCTGGATACCGGCATCGTCGAGCGCCTTGCGCAAAACACGGGGAGTGAGATCGGCAAACTCGAACGGCCACAACTTGATGGAAAAACGGTGATCGGCAGCGCCGTGCGAAGTCAGGAAAAGAAAGAGCAAATCCTCTGCGCCGTTCATGCGTTCGCCGATGCGCCGCAGTGCCTGCGTGAGCGATTCCCGGCTGGCGAACGGCGCTTTCTTCGCCATGGCCGGATTATTGACCAGGATCATGGAATGTCCAGCGGTAGCATAGCGGTCCCTGAACAATTGTTCGACGGCGATGACTTCGCGCATGAACACCCCTTCCTCGCTCCCGGCGACGCCAAGGAAGAAAATTTCCGGCACGCCGGCCTTGCCGGCTTCGATCCCGGCAAGACGCTCGGCGAGCAGACGAGGCTGGCCGTAAAACACACTCTCATCAATGGTGAAACCTTCGGTGTCTTCCGGATGGGCGACTGTACTGATCTGCCATAAAGCCAATGGATCAATACTGGTGAGCACGGCAAGCAGCGCCAGCGGCGTCAGTGGCACATACAGCCCGCGCCGCCAATCGTCGCTATGGCTGCCGCGCACGATGAACACAGTCCCCGCCGCCGCCAGCCACGCATGAGGCAGCATGGCGATGAAATGCGGCAGCATGCCCGCAAACCAGGAAACGAACCCTGGCCCCGGCGGAGAGGCGAAAACATCCAGCCTCGTCACGACAGACCATATCCGTGCGCCGATGAAACCGGCCAGCGGCAACGCAAGCAGCAGCAGCGACAACAGCAGCCAGATGCGTCCGCCATCCTGATGCCGGTCAACCCATTTCAGCATGCCCGCGATCACAGCCATCGCGCCAAAGGGGACGAACACCGCTCCGTCGACGAGCACCGCACCGCCCGCCTTGCCGTTCAGGGCGATGCTCGATGCGATGGCGAACAGGCAATAAAGCAGCAATAGCCAAGGCAATTTGCCGATATCCGGGCTGAAACAGGCGGGCGAGACCCGGCGCAAAAACAAGACGCGGCCAAGCTGGTACAAATCGGCGGGCAAGCTGGAGCGCGCGGCGGCATCAATTGCAAACATACTTTCTAAGACTTTGTTTCAGATTGCCATTGTGCCCGTCTTTCGCACTGTCTGCCGGCTGCACTTCTCAATTTTCGGCATCGCCGCTGTAACATAACGCCGCCCGCCAAAGTTCGAGCTTGCTGGCAAATGGCAAAGTGTAAGCAGGGCTGGAAGAAGGCAATACGCAAGTCTCCAGGCCGAAACGCGCCAGCCGGGGCGCGAATTTCGCTGCGGCGCGGCCATTGAAGCAAACACGAGCAAGCGCGGGAGTCTGGGCAAGCAAGGCGGCGAAGTCATTGGCCTCGCCGGCACGGATGTCGGCATCGAGTGCGCCGGGGCGAATGCAGGCGCGGTAGACATCCCAGATACCGATGTGACGCGCCAGCACGCGCCGGGTGCGCTCCGGATACGGAAGATCGTAAAGCGGCTCGGCAAAAATTGCGCCCAGGAGTTTCCAGAAATGATTTTGCCTGTGACCGTAATACTGCTGCGCCGCCAGTGAAGCCGGGGACGGGAAACTGCCAAGGATCAGGCAACGGATACCGGCATCGAACACCGGCGCCAGGCCAGTGAGGCGGAGGAGGTCGCGGGTCATTGTCTTCATCGTAAACGGACTGTACCGATACAAAGGGCAGAGGCGGTTTCAACATTGAAACGCAACATGTCGATGCCGACTAATCTAGGGCGTGTTCACACTAACGTAAAGCATCGGAGATCAAGGCGAAATGGAGGAAAGCGCGGAACATCAAATCGAGTTTTTCGAAGCGGGAAAAGATTCGGCGAAAGCCTTTGAGTCG
>JAISCE010000060.1 GCA_031265765.1 Azoarcus sp. | reverse complement strand
TCGGCGAGCTTGCCCGCCACTTCCTGCTGGAGGTGTTCCTGCGCGGCCAAGCGCCACGTGTCGCTTTGGGCAAGGAAGACCACGCTGCCGGAGTTGGTCGTGGTCGTTTCCTTCAACAGCAGCAGGTGTTCGACCGGAGCCTCCACCAGACGACCGTCGGCGAATTGCTTGAGGCCGACCAGCTTCTGCTCGATCAATTCTTGGCTGTGGAAGGCGGGCACGCCCGGATCGACGCCACGTACCACAGTGATGCGGGCCACATGGAGCAGATACGGCGCCGTGGCGCTGACGTCGGTGTAGATCGCGCCACGCAACGCGGCGTGACGGGCGTGCTCTATCGCCAGCGCGGACAGACGTTCGAAGACCGGCTCGCCGGGGTGCAAAAAGATCGCGTCGCGCTTGTCATCAGGGCGATAAACGGTGAAGCGACTACGGGCCGATTCCGGGTAGGCATCGAGCAGGGGCAGCATCGACTCCAGCACGCCGCGCTTGCGCGGGCGCAAGAAGAACTGTCCGCCCAGATCGCCGACAAGGTCGATGCCGATCACGGGCGCTGCGTGCTCCAGATAGCGGCGGACGTAGCCCGGCAGCAGGCGGCGCAACTCCTCGATGGCCATTGCGTCGCGCAGCTTGGGCAGATCGGCCACCACCTCGCCACCCTTGCCGTAGATGGACTCCTCGCGTACCGCGATGGCGCGCACTTGCTCCACGGTGAGTTCGCCCGCGAGGTCGAGTGCCTCCTTGTCGGCCTCGTTATCCGATTCGACCGCGCGCTGGATGTATTCGGTGATGGACATCCCTTCGAAGATGCGACCCACTACGTCGAACACCTTGTCCGAGCCGAGCTGCTTGCGGATTTCCTCCAGCTTGTCGAGCAGGGTCTTGATGACCTTGCCTTCGCGCGTCTTGCCCGCGACCAGATTGACGATGGCGACGCGGTCGCGTTTCTGGCCGTAGCGGTGGATGCGGCCCATGCGCTGTTCCAGACGCGCCGGGTTCCACGGCACGTCGTAATTGAACAGGATGCCGCAGAATTGAAGGTTGATGCCTTCGGCAGCGGCGTCGGTGCCGATGAAGAAGCGCGCGCCATATCCTTCACCACTCGCATCGCCATCGTGCGGCGCACGGAAACGCTCGACCTGGGCATCGCGCTCCTCGAAGCCGAGGCCACCGTGGATGTAGGCAACCTGACCGGCGTAGCCCATGCCTTCGAGCCGCCGCGTGAGGAAGTTCAGCGTGTCCCGGTGCTCGGTGTAGATGATGACCTTCTGGTCGCGGTACTGCGGCGAGCGAAGCAAGGCGGCCATGCGCTCAAACTTGGATTCGCGTCCGCTGTTGTGAACGGCTTCGGCCAGCGCGATCAACTCCCGCACCTGACCGCGTTCGTCCAGCAATTCGGCAAGGCTGGTGGCGATGAACGCGCCCAAGGCTTCGGCCTCGCTTTCCTCGTGCTCTTCTTTCTTGCCCGCGACGGTGCTTTCCTCGTCCGCCGTCTTGCTGGCCAGCACGTCGACGAGACGTCCGTCGCGCATTTTCCGGTTGAGTTTTTCCTGCTGGGTGCGCAGGTCTTCTTCGGGGATGCGCCCGGACTGGATGTCGTCGATAAAGCCGTTGAGCTTGTCGAAGCGGTTGCGGAAGGAGCACAACAACGCCCACGTGCTGCTGGCCAGCCGCCGCTGGAACACCGTCATCGCAAAACGGGCAGCCTGCCGATTCAGCAGGCGAGCTTGGTTGTAGTAGTGGTGGATGTAGGCCGTGGTGCGGTCGTAGAGCGTCTGTTCGCTGATTTCGCCTTGGCTCAGGTCGTAGCTGACGGTGTCGCACAGACGTTCGGGATACAGCGGCTTGCCGCGCAGATCGACCATTTCCTCCTTCACCCGGCGGATGAAGTAGCGGTCGCGCGATTCGCGGGAAGATTTGACAAATGCGTTGGCGAAGGCCGTTTCGGTGCTGAACAGATCGGGTTCCAGCAAGCGCCAGAGGCAGTAGTACGGGAACTCCTTGCCCATGTGCGGCGTGGCCGTGAGCAGCAGCAGGTGGTGCGCTGCCCACGGCAGCCGCCAGTCGTCGGGTAGCTCGCGGACACCGGCGATGGCTTCGGCCAGACGGTAACGGTCGGTGGGACGGAAGGAGCCATCGAGGTCGCGGTTGGCCGAGAGCTTGTGCGCCTCGTCGAAGACCACGAGGTCATAGGGCTGGACGGCCACGTCGCGCAGGCATTGGAAAAGGCGGGCGGCCCGCAGGCTGTCGATGCTCACCACGATGAGGTCGCTGTCGGGGCCGACGAAAGGGTTGCCATCCCGTGCGTCGGAGCCAACAACGACCTTGAACTGAAGCTGGAAGAGCTTTTTCAGCTCGCGGTACCAGTTGCCCACCAAGCCCGCTGGCGCAACCACCATCACGCGCCGGATCGTGCGGCGCGACAGGCACTCACGGACGTAGAGACCCGTCATGATGGTCTTGCCCGCACCCGCATCGTCCGCGAGCAAGAAGCGCAGGCGCAATTGCGGCAGCATCCGCTGATAGACCGCGATGCGCTGGTGCGGCAGCGGGTCGATCTCGCTGATCTCGGTGGCGAATGCCGGGTTGAACAGGTGGCCGTAGGACAAACGCTCGCCTTCGACCAACACCCGCAGGGCGTTGGCGTCGCCGAGGAAATCCAGCTTCGGGGCATCAGCCTGTGCTTCGACCAGATCCGAGGCTGCCGCGCCTGGGGCGGTGGAAAACCACCGCTCGTGCTCCGCACGCAGTTCCTTGAGCTTGGTCTGACCCATCGCCGACGGTTTGGACTGCCCGTTCTCCCACCGGTTGAGCGTGACGAACGACACCCCCAGCCGTTCTGCGAACTGCTGTTGGGTGAGTTCAAGCTCCTTGCGAAGCTGGCGGATTTGGTCAGGGTTCATTACGTCGCATGCCTATTTTTTGCCTTTATATCACACGATATATAAGCGCGCAAGATGGCGTTCTGACTTGGCTTTTCCAAAGAACGATGGCCGTATCAGAGCATCAGGACTCGGAAAGGACAAGCACCGTGAAGCCCCTAGAACACTCCCTCACTGACGCCCAGCTCGCCGTTGTACGGGCGGCCGCCGCCAGACCCAGCCGGGCACTGGAGCCTCTGCCGCATCGAATAAAAGGGGCCGCTTGGCAAGCGGCGGTGGACGCGCTGGTGACACGCGGTTACGCGACCAAGTGCTTTTTCCCGTCCCACGTCGAGTACGTACTGACGGACTCAGGGATGGCGGCGGCTGCGTCGCAGGCCACCCGGCGAAACCAGCGAAACCCACACTGACCTACTGGTAAATCCGCTTCAGCGCCGCCACGACCGCCTTGCTGTCCGTTGCCGTGACGTAGCGCAGCAAGTCCAGTGCGCGGCGGCTGGCCCGCGAGGATGGCTTGCACCACAGTCGGCGCGAGGCGCGTGATCGAGTGAGGCACATGACGCTGGGCGCGATGACCTTCCCCCGTCAATGCGCCTCATCCCAGTTCCGTCCCACGCCCACATCCACCCACAGCGGCACGGCGAGTTCGGCAACGTTTTCCATCAGTCCGGGCAAGGCCGCCCGCAAGGCATCGAGTTCGCCGTCGGGGACTTCGAGCACGAGTTCGTCGTGGACTTGCAACACCAGCCGCGACCGCAGGCCCGCGTCGCGCAGCCAGCGGTCGACGGCGATCATCGCCATTTTGACGAGGTCGGCGGCGCTGCCCTGCATGGGGGCGTTGATCGCGGCGCGTTCGGCGGCTTGCCGGCGGACGTATTGGCGGGCGGTAATGTCGGGCAAGTGGAGACGCCGCCCGAAGACGGTTTCGACGTAGCCCTGTTCATGCGCAACGGTCTTGATCCGCTCCATGTAGGCGGCGACGCCGGGATAGCGGGCAAAGTAACGGTCGATCCAGTTCTGGGCCGCGCTGCGCTCGATGCCGAGCGTCCGGGCAAGGCCATGCGCGCTCATGCCGTAAATGAGTCCGAAATTGATGACTTTGGCGTAGCGGCGCTGTTCGGCGCTCACCGCTTCCGGCGCGATGCCGAAGACTTCGGCGGCGGTGGCGCGGTGGACATCTTCACCGCGCGCGAAGGCGTCGAGCAGCCGGGCGTCGTTCGAGAGATGCGCCATGATGCGCAACTCGATTTGCGAGTAATCCGCCGAAACGATGACGTGGCCGGGCGGCGCGGCGAAGGCGGCGCGGATGCGGCGGCCTTCCGCGGTGCGCACGGGGATGTTCTGTAGATTGGGGTCGGCGCTGGCGAGCCGCCCGGTGACGGCGGTGGCTTGCGAGAAGCTGGTATGCACCCGGCCCGTGACCGGGTTGACCATGCGCGGCAGTTTGTCGGTATAGGTGCTTTTCAGTTTGGCGAGGCCGCGATGTTCGAGCAGCAGCTTGGGGAGGGGGTAGTCCTCGGCGAGTTCGCTCAGGATGTCTTCGTTGGTGGAGGGTTGGCCGGTGGCGGTTTTCTTGCGTACCGGCAGGCCAAGGCGATTGAAAAGGATGTCGCCGAGTTGTTTGGGCGAGCCGAGGTTGAAGGTTTCGCCCGCGAGCGCCCAGGCTTCGCGTTCCAGTTCGATGAGCCGCCGCCCCAGTTCTTCGCTTTGCTGCGCGAGCGGACGAGGGTCGATGAGTACGCCCGTGCGTTCCATTTCCAGGAGCACGGAAAGGGCGGGCAGTTCGATGTCGCGGTAGAGCGCGGCGAGGGCCGGGGCGGCCTCGATCCGCGGCCAGAGCGCCCGATGCAACCGCAAAGTGACGTCGGCATCTTCGGCGGCATAGGCGGTGGCTTCGTCGAGCGCGACTTCGTCGAAGCCGATTTGTTTCGCGCCCGCGCCGCACACTTCGGTGTAGGGGATCGTCGCCAGGTTCAAATGGCGGCGGGCGAGGCTGTCCATGTCGTGGGCGCGGTCGCTTTCCAGTACGTAGGACTGGAGCAAGGTGTCGTGAAGGATGCCGCGCAGGGTAATACCATGGTTGGCGAAGACGTGGGCATCGTATTTGATGTTCTGGCCGAGTTTGGCGCAGGCCTCCGATTCCAGCCAGGGTTTGAGCCGCGCCAGTGCCTCGTCGCGCGGCAGTTGCGCGGGGGTATCCACGCCGCGATGGGCAAGCGGCAGATAAAACGCTTCGCCCGGCGCGAAAGCGAATGAGATGCCCACCAGCCGCGCGGCGAGCGGGTCGAGGCAGGTGGTTTCGGTGTCGATGGCGGTGAGTTCCGCCGCGTCCAGGCGGGCGAACAGCGTATCGAACGCGGGCCAGTCGACGATGGCTGTGTAGCGGGAGCGATCGGGAGCACTGGCCGCCGCGCCGTTTTCTTCGCGCTGGAAGCGCCGGGCCATGCCGTCCGCCACGGTTTCCACACGCGCCGCGCCATTGGCGCCGGGAGCCTCCCGCAACCAGCTTTTGAATTCAAAACGCTCGTAAAGCGCGGCGAGCGTCTGCCGGTCGGGCGGGCGGATGGCAAGATCGTCGAGTTCACAGGGCAGGGAAACATCGGTCGCCACAGTGACCAGGCGGCGGCCCAGCGGAAGAAAATCGAGGCGCTGGCGCAGGTTTTCGCCCACTTTGCCGCCCACCTCATGCGCGCGCGCCACGAGCTTGTCGAGGCTGCCATATTCGCCGAGCCATTTCACCGCTGTCTTGGGGCCGCATTTTTCCACGCCCGGCACATTGTCCACCGTGTCCCCGACTAGGGCGAGGTAATCGACAATGCGCTCGGGAGGCACGCCGAATTTGGCTTCGACGCCCGCCTCGTCGAGCGTTTCGCCGCTCATGGTATTGACCCACAGCACGCCGGGGCGCACGAGTTGAGTAAGATCCTTGTCGCCGGTGGAGATGACGACGTTCCAGCCGCGTTCGACCGCCCGCCGGGCCAGCGTGCCGATGACATCGTCGGCCTCGACGCCTTCGACCGAAAGCAGCGGCCAGCCTTCGGCCTTCACCGCTTCGTGCAGCGGGGCGACCTGGGCGGCAAGATCTTCGGGCATGGGCGGACGATGCGCTTTGTATTGCGGGTACCATTCGTCCCTGAAGGTCGGTCCCTTGGCGTCGAATACGCAGGCGCGATAGTTCGTCTTGTAGTCTTCCGCCAACCGACGTAGCATCGACAGCACACCCCGGATGGCGCCGGTCGGCTCGCCGCGCGATGTGCGCAAATCGGGCAGGGCATGGAAAGCGCGGTACAGATAGCTGGAGCCATCGACGAGCAGCAGGGTAGTCATCGGGAACGATCCTCGCCGGCGGCAGCGGTTGCATCCGTACCGGACAAGCAGGCATGAAAAAAACAACGGACTTTTTATGAGCGCGAAAGAAAAAATACCGCCCGGCACAGCCGCCGCATCGCATTGCAACGGCCGAGAATCATGGCGGATTTTCGGGATTATGGCAGAGTTCGTCGAAGCTACCGAACGGCTCAACGCCATCCGCCCAGCGGTGTCGATCTTCGGCAGCGCCCGCATTGCGGTCGATCATCCTTACTACGCGCTCGCCGAACGCATCGCCCGTCTGTTGTCGGATGCCGGGTTCGCGGTCATCTCGGGCGGCGGGCCGGGCATCATGGAAGCCGCCAACAAGGGCGCGTTTTTCGGCAAAGGCCCTTCGGTCGGCCTCAACATCCAGTTGCCGATGGAGCAGCAATCCAATACTTATCAGGACATTTCGCAGACTTTCCAGCACTTTTTCGCGCGCAAATTCATGTTCGTGAAGTGCGCGAGCGCCTATGTCGTCATGCCCGGCGGCTTCGGCACGCTCGATGAACTGCTCGAAGCGATGACGCTGGTGCAGACGCGCAAGAGCCGGCGGATTCCGATCATCCTCGTACATGGCGCGTTCTGGCGCGGCCTGCTCGACTGGTTCGCCGACCGGCTCGTCGGCGAGCAAATGATTTCCCCCGAGGATCTCGATCTGATCCAGATCATCGACGAACCGGAAGCCGTGGTCGAAGCCATTTTCAAACACTATGAAACGCGCGGCTTCATGCCCTTGCCCGAGGAGCATGAAATCATGCTCAACCTCTAGCCCTTGTCCAACCTTTGAACGGAGAACGCCATCATGCGCCCGCCCCCATTCGCCGCCATCGCCTTCTGCGCCGGCCTGCTGGCCGCCGCGCCGCTCGCCGCCCAGGAAGAACCGGAAAACACCGAACCGCTGGACGAGGAATTTCCCGAAGTCACTATCGTCAAGCGCGGCGACGATACCTTCACCGAGTTCCGCCTGCGCGGCAAGCTTTACCTGGTCAAGGTCGAGCCGCTGCGCGGCCCGGCATATTACCTGATCGACCGCGACGGCAAGGGGCAATGGGTGCGGAACGACAACGCGCACAAGCTGGCGGTGCCGACCTGGGTGCTCACCAGCTGGTAAGCCGCCGCACATGTCCGTTTTCACCCTGCCTTCCGGGGAGGCGCTGGCGCACTGGCTGGACGGCTATGCCGTCGGCCAGTTGTCCGGCTTCGAGGGCATCGCCGAAGGCGTCCAGAACAGCAATTTTTTCGTCACCACCACGCTCGGGCGTTACGTCCTGACGCTGTTCGAGGATATTGCGCGCGCCGACCTGCCTTATTATCTGCACCTCATGGCCCATCTCGCCCGCCACGGCCTGCCCGCGCCCGCGCCGATCGCCAACCGCGACAATGAATACCTGGGCGCGCTGGCGGGCAAGCCCGCGGTACTGGCGTCTCGGCTGCCCGGCGTCTCGGAAGCGAATCCGGACGCCACGCACTGCGCCCGCATCGGCGGCATGCTCGCCGCCCTGCATCTGGCTGGACGGTCTTACGGGCGGCGGCAAGCCAATCCGCGCGGATCGCACTGGCGCGCGCGAACCGCCGCCCTGCTCCGCCCCCATCTGCCCGCCGACGAAGCGGCGCTGCTCGATGCCGAACTCCGCTTCCAGGCGGAGGCCGCCGATCTTTCGCACTTGCCCGCCGGCGCGATCCATGGCGATCTTTTCCGTGACAACGTGTTGTGGTCAGGCGAATTCATCAGCGGCGTGATCGACTTTTACTTCGCCGGTCATGACGCCCTGCTTTTCGATGTCGCCGTCACCGTCAACGACTGGTGCGGCACGCCCGCGGGCGGACTCGACCCGGCCCGCGTGGAAGCCCTGCTCACCGCCTATCATGCCGCGCGCGCCTTCACCGAAGCCGAGCGCGCCGCCTGGCCCGCGATGCTGCGCGCGGCGGCGTTGCGTTTCTGGCTTTCGCGGGCCATCGGACGGCATCTACCGTGCGCGGGCGAACTCGTAATGATGAAAGACCCCGGCGAATACCGCGATATCCTGCTTCTGCGCCAGCATGCACATTCCGTCCCCCCCCTGCCCGCCTTCGACACACGATAATGACTGCAACCAAATCGACTTCCGCTGCCTCCACACCAGAAGAACAACCGCAGCACGACGAACACCATCGTCACCGCGCAAGCCGGCCCATGCGGATACGGCGCGTTTCCGTGTGGCATGGGTGGTACTGGCTCATCGAAGGCTTCGCGCTGTGGCTGCGCAACCCCGCATTCCTCAGCTTCATCGCCTTCAGCAGCGCCCTTGCGCTTTTCGCGGCGCTCCTCGTGCCCTACATCGGCGGACTTCTCGGCATGTTGCTGTTCCCGAGCCTGACGCTGGGCATCTATAACGGATGCCGCGCCATCGATCGCAGACGCCGGCTTAGCCCGGAGCTTCTGCTGTCGGGTTTCCGGCGCCACGCATTAGACCTGCTGCTGGCGGGCTTTTGCAACTTCGTCATTGGGGAAGTTGTGATGGTGTGCAGCATCCTAATGAATGTCGAAATACCGGATATGATGGCGTTCACTTCGCCCGGCTATTTTTATGCCATTATCGTTATGATGGCGTTGCTCACCCCATGGAACATCGTCTATCTGTTCGTGCCGCAGATTATCGGCTGGTGGCGCAAGCCCGTCACCCAAGCCCTGTCCGCTAGCCTCATCGGCTGCCTGCGCAACTGGCTTCCGCTCCTTGTCTACATGCTCTGCTACGCCTTTTTCGTCTGCATGCTGGTAGCACTCGTAATCAATTTCTTCAATCTCACCATGGAAGGGCTTGGCACGCTGGCCTGCGCCGTCTTCATACTGGTGATGTTCCCGATCCTGCTGGCCAGCTTCTACGTCGCGGCGCGCGACATTTTCGGGTTGCCCCGCCGAAGGCGGCACAGACGCCACCCAAGTCACTCGCGCGCGCGCCCGGCACAGGAAACGCAGGGAGCCGAAACCCCGCTGTAGCCGGACGCGCAATCCGTCACTGCACCCGCCCCCTGTCGTCGATTACATTAATCAGTCATTTCCGTTACCAACACAAATGAATACACCCAATCTGGAGCGAATCGTCGTCGGCGCCCTTGAAGACATCAAGGCGCGCGACATCGAAATCATCGACACCACCCGTCTCAGTTCGCAATTCGAGCGCATCATCGTCGCCAGCGCCGACTCCGGCCGCCAGACTCGGGCGCTCGCGCGCAACGTCCTGAATCAAGTACGCGCGGCAGGCGGCAAGACGCTCGGCATCGAAGGCGAAGAAAACGGCGAATGGGTGCTGGTCGATCTGGGAGAAATCGTCGTGCATGTCATGCAACCCGCCATCCGCGCCTATTACCGGCTCGAAGAACTCTGGACGGCCACGCCCGCCGCCCGCCGCGCGATCGGTATCGTGGCACAGGGCGCGGGAGCGTGAATTGAAACTCGTCGTCGTCGCCATCGGCCACCGCATGCCCGCCTGGGTCGAGGCAGGCTTCGACGACTATGCCCGGCGCATGCCGCGCGAATTGCCGCTCGAACTGATCGAGGTCAAAGCCGAGGCGCGCAATTCCGGCAAAACGCCGGACGCAATGAGGGAAGCCGAGGCCGCCCGCATCGAAGCCTCGCTGCCCGCGCGCTGCCGCAGAGTGATTCTCGACGAGCGCGGAGCCGATTTCACCAGCATGGCGCTCGCCCGCCGCCTGGAAGAATGGCAGCGCGGCGGCGAAGACGTCGCCTTCATCGCGGGCGGCCCGGACGGCCTCGCCCCGGCGCTCAAAGCGAACGCGCACGAGTCGATCCGCCTCTCCAGCCTCACCCTGCCCCATGCCCTGGTGCGTCCACTGCTGGCCGAAGCACTTTACCGGGCCTGGAGCATCGCCCGCCATCATCCTTACCACCGCGAATGAATGCCATGCCGGTGTTTTCTTCCCATACGCTTTCCTCTCACATCTACCTGGCATCGACCAGCCCGCGGCGGCGCGACCTGCTGCGCCAGATCGGCGTACAGTTCGATGTCCTGGTCTTCCGCAGCGGCGAGCGCGGCATGGATGCCGATGTCGACGAAACGCCGGAACCGGACGAACCCGCCGAACGCTATGTCCAGCGGCTGGCGCTCACCAAGGCGAGCGCCGGGGTGCGCCGTCTGTTCTGGCGCAAGCTGCCCCGCCAACCCGTACTGGCGGCAGATACAGCCATCGAACTCGACGGCGAAATCATCGGCAAGCCCGGCGGCGCAGACGATGCCCGCAACATCCTGCGGCGTCTCTCCGGGCGCGCCCACCATGTCCTGACCGCCGTGGCGGTCAGCGACGGCGAACGCATCCGCTGCCGCCTGTCGACGAGCGCCGTACAATTCCGCCCGCTCTCCGAAAGCGACATCCGCCGCTACATCGCCACCGGCGAACCCATGGACAAGGCCGGCGCCTACGGCATCCAGGGCCATGCCGCCGCCTTCATCGAAGAAATCCGCGGAAGCTGCTCCGGCATCATGGGCCTGCCGCTTTTTGAAACCGCAGCCTTGCTGGAAGTCTTCGGCTACTCGCTGTAGTAAGCTTCGCGCACCGGACGAAGGCGGCGACGGCCTTCGTCCGGGGAATGCACCGTTCGATGAGCCATACGCAATGGCGGAAATTGTCCATCATTGCGTATTTCCCATTGGAACCGGATCATGAGCATCGAGTTTCTGCTGAACTTCACCCCGCAGGAGGTGCGGGTCGCCATCGTCGAACAAGGTTCCATACAGGAACTGCACGTCGAACGCCCCGCGAGCCGGGGCATCGTCGGCAACATCTATCTGGGCCGGGTCGTCAGGGTGCTGCCGGGAATGCAATCGGCCTTCATCGACGCCGGACTCGAACGCACCGCCTTCCTGCACGTCGCCGACATCTGGAACGGTCGCCAGAGCGGCGACATGGCGCGGCCCATCGAGCAGATACTCACCGAAGGCCAGAGCATCATGGTACAGGCGCTCAAAGACCCGATCGGCACCAAGGGCGCGAGATTGTCGACCCAAGTCAGCCTGGCCGGACGCCTGCTCGTCTACCTGCCGCAGGATAAACACATCGGCATCTCGCAGCGCATCGGCGACGAGAACGAACGCGAGCAGCTGCGCGAGCGCCTGGGCCATCTCATACCGCCGGAAGAACCGGGCGGCTTCATCGTCCGCACCATGGCCGAAAACGCCTCCGACGAAGAACTGACCGCCGACATCGCCTATCTGCGCAAACTGTGGAGCGAAATCACCAACACCGCCAAGGACACCGCCGCGCCGCGCCTGTTGTACGAAGACCTGGACCTCACCCAACGGACCCTGCGCGATCTCGTCACCGACGACACCAGCCGCATCCGCATCGATTCACAGGAAAACTACCGGAAAATCCACGACTTCGCCGCCGAATACACCCCCAAGGTCTTGCCGTTGCTGGAACTGTACGACAGCGACCGCCCATTGTTCGAGTTGTACAACATCGAGGCCGAAGTCCAGAAGGCGCTCGCCCGCCGCGTCGACCTGAAATCCGGCGGCTACCTCATCATCGACCAGACCGAGGCGCTCACCACGGTGGATGTCAACACCGGCGGCTTCGTGGGCGCGCGCAATTTCGACGACACCATTTTCAAGACCAACCTCGAAGCGACCCAGGCCATCGCCCGCCAACTGCGCCTGCGCAATCTGGGCGGCATCATCATCATCGACTTCATCGACATGGAAAGCGCCGAACACCGCGACATGGTGCTGGACGAGTTCCGCAAGGCGCTCGCGCACGACCATACCAAGATGAGCGTCAACGGCTTCACCGCCCTGGGCCTGGTGGAAATGACTCGCAAGCGCACGCGCGAATCGCTCGCCCATCTGCTGTGCGAACCCTGCCCCACGTGCGGCGGCCGGGGCGAAATCAAGACCGCGCGCACCGTCGCCTACGAAATCTTCCGCGAAGTGCTGCGCGAAGCGCGCCAATTCAACGCCCGCGAATTCCGCATCCTCGCCAACCCCGAAGTCATCAACCTTTTTCTCGACGACGAAAGCCAGTCACTGGCGATGCTGTCGGATTTCATCAGCAAGAAGATCTCGCTTCACGCCGAAGCGAGCTATACGCAAGAGCAATTCGACATCGTGCTGCTGTAACACGGCGGCTCGCGAAGATCGAAACATTTCCGAGGATATGCAACAAACATGATCGGTCGCCTGTCCGGCATCCTGCTGGAAAAAAAACCGCCGCAGATTCTCGTCGACACGGGCGGCGTCGGCTATGAGCTCGACGTGCCGATGAGCACGTTCTACGAACTGCCCGCCTGCGGCGAGAAAGTGCATCTCCACACCCACCTCCTCGTGCGCGAGGACGGCCATTTTCTCTATGGCTTCGCCACCGGCGAGGAGCGCGCCACCTTCCGCCAGCTCATCAAAATCTCCGGCATCGGCGCGCGCATGGCGCTGGCGGTGCTCTCCGGGCTGTCGACCGGCGAACTGGCGCAGGCCGTCGCGCTCCAGGAAACCGCCCGTCTGGTGAAAATCCCCGGCATCGGCAAAAAAACCGCCGAGCGCCTGCTCCTGGAATTGCGCGGCAAACTCGAAACGCCCCCGGCTTCCGCCGGACGCGCCGCCCGGCCCGAAACAACCGCCCCCGGCAGCCGCGACGACATTTTCAACGCCCTGCTCGCTCTCGGATACAACGAGCGGGAGGCGCTCGCCGCCATGAAAGACATCGCCCCCGAAGCGGAAGTCTCCGCCGGCATCCGGCAGGCGCTCAAACAACTGGCGAAACCATGACCGCGAACCGGCGTGTATCCGCCCGGCCCATCGCCCGGAACAGACAGGCATGAGCATGTCGCCTTTTTTTACACCATCATTACGTTGCGAAAAAAAGTATCGCTTAATCAAAAATATAAAAACTGGCCCGATTCGTGCTTATCACTAGGTAGCCCGTGATATTGATCGCGGTGAAGATTCGACGCAGTACATAACCAAGGAACAACTATCATGATCGGAACAGTCCGCAAACTTACCGCCATCGGCATCATGGCATTCGCCGCGGGCGCGGTTCACGCTGCCGACGCCCCTGTCGACTGGAACTACCAGTTTGACCTGAAATGGGTGGAGGGCAGCGCCTCTTTCACCCCCGGCACAGCCTATTATGGCCAGCCCACAGGCTCGACGAGACAAACCCAGAGCCTCATCAGCTGGGGATATGCGGGCGGTTCCGACGGCAGCACCAACAAGTTCGGCGACCCGGCCCAACTGCGCAGCAGCATCGTCATCAATCCGACGGATGTGGATTCCCTTTCGCCTATTGCCTCCAATGGAGATCCCGTTGCGGCCAACGCATTCACCCATTACAACAACATAATCGACGGCTCTTTCGCCACACTGAATCACGTACAGCTGCAACTGGACATCGTCCTGACCTCCGCTGACGGCAGCAATGTCTCGAAGAACTGGACGCAGACATTCGATGTGTATTTCAAGGAAACGCCGAATAACACCGGAAACGCCACGCTGGACGCCGACATTTTCACGATCACCTGGGACGGTGATTACTCGGAATCGTTCGTCTATGACGGCTACGAATACACGTTCAACTACTTCGAGGACACCGGCAGGCTCAATCCCCTGGCCCAAAGCGAGTGCGCCAAAGTCGGTCGCCCGAGCAATTGCATCGGTTTTTCCACAAACGAAGGCGTCAAGACGGGCGTGGAATTCGGCTTCCACGTCGCAGCCGCTCCTGTTCCCGAACCGGAAACCTATGCCATGCTGCTTGCCGGCCTGGGTATCGTGGGTGCGGTAGCGCGCCGTCGGCGTCACTACATCGCTGGCTGATTCCCGGTCGAGCATCGAAAGCCCCCGCGCCTCGCCGGGGGCTTTTTTTATCCTTCGCCTCCGGCAACACGGATAAATCGCGCCTGCCCAATAAGCGTGTCGGCAATTTTTACATATTTACTTTCACAGCACAGGCATCGAACGGCGCGGGAAAGCCTTTCTTTTTGCACGCCCCCCGGCTTCCGCCGGACGTACAGCCCAGCCTGAAGCATCCGCCCCCGGTAGCTGCGACGACATTTTCAACGCCCTTCTCGCTCTCGGATACAACGAGCGCGGGAGGCGCTCGCCGCAATGAAAGACATCGCCCCCGAAGCGGAAGTCTCCGCCGACATCCGGCAGGCGCTCAAACAGCTGGCGAAACCATGACCGCGAACCGGCGTGTATTCCCCGGACCATAGTCCGGAACTGAAGGTACAAATATGTCGCTCTTTTTTACACCAACATTGCATTGCGAACAAAAATATCCTGCAATCAACAATATAAAAACTGGCCCGATTCATGCTTACCATTATAGCCAAGCCGTGATATTGATCGCGGTAGAGGTTCGACGTAACACGTAACACACTACTCAAGGAACAACGATCATGATTAAAACAGCCCGCAAACTTACCGCCATCAGCATCATGGCATTCGCCGCTGGCGCGGTTCATGCGGCCGACGCCCCCGCCGACTGGAATTACCAACTTGACCTGAAATGGCTGAAGGGCGCTACGTACAACGGCGGCTACAATGGCCCGACCCCAGACGCGGTGAGAGAAACCGAGAGCATCATCAGTTGGGGATATGCAGGCGGTACCGACGGCACCACCGACAGGTTCGGCGACCCGTACTACCTGCGCAGCAGCATCATCATCGATCCGACGGATGTGGATTCCCTCTCGCCCATTACCTCCAATGGAAGTTCCGTTGCGGCCAACGCGTTCACCCATTACAACAACGAGATTGCTGGCTCTTTCGTTACACTGCGCCATGCGCAGCTGCAACTGGACATCGTCCTGACCTCCACTGACGGCAGTTTCTCGAAGGACTGGACGCAGACATTCGACGTGTATTTCAGGGAAACACCGAACGAGACCGGGGACAGGCATCTGGACGCCGACATTTTCACGATCACCTGGGAAGGCGATTACTCGGAATCGTTCGTCTACGATGGCTACGAATACACGTTTAACTACTTCGACAAGACCGGCAGCCTCAACCCCTTGGCCCAAAGCGAATGCGCCAAAGTCGGTAAGAGCAATTGCTTCGGCTTTATGACGAACGAAGGCGCCGAGACGGGCGTGAAATTCGGCTTCCACGTCGCAGCCGCTCCTGTCCCCGAACCGGAAACCTATGCCATGCTGCTTGCCGGCCTGGGTATCGTGGGCGCGGTAGCGCGCCGTCGGCGTCACTACATCGCTGGCTGATCCCGGTCGAGCATCGAAAGCCCCCGCCTCGCCGGGGGCTTTTTTTATCCCGCACCGCCGGCAACACGGATAAATCACGCCTGCCCAATAAGCGTGTTGGCGGTTTTTACCTGTTTATTTTCACAGCACAGGCATCGAACGGCGCGGGAAAGCCTTTCTTTTTGCACGCCCGCCGGCGAACCATCGGCTACACTTGGTTCCCATGATAGAAACCGATGCGATCCCGCCCGGCGACAGCCGCCTTGTCGCGCCCATCATGGCGGATCGCCAGGAAGATGCCGTCGAGCGCGCCCTGCGGCCCCGGCGGCTGGCCGAATACATCGGGCAGGCCAAAGCGCGCGAACAACTCGAAATCTTCATCGCCGCCGCAAGGGCGCGGCGCGAAGCCCTCGACCATGTATTGCTGTTCGGCCCGCCCGGCTTGGGCAAGACCACGCTCGCCTACATCATCGCCGCCGAAATGGGCGTCAACCTGCGCCAGACTTCGGGGCCGGTACTGGAGCGCGCGGGAGACCTGGCGGCCCTGCTCACCAATCTCGATGCGCACGATGTCCTTTTCATCGACGAAATCCACCGCCTCTCGCCGATGGTGGAAGAAATCCTCTACCCGGCGCTCGAAGATTTCCAGATCGACATCATGATCGGCGAAGGCCCAGCGGCGCGTTCGGTCAAGCTCGACCTGCCGCCCTTCACCCTGATCGGCGCAACGACCCGCGCCGGCATGCTCACCAATCCGCTGCGCGACCGCTTCGGCATCGTTTCGAGACTCGAATTCTATTCGCCCGCCGAACTGGCCTTCATCGTCCGCCGTTCGGCGCGGCTGCTCGAAGTCGGCATCGACGACGACGGCGCGCTCGAAATCGCCCGCCGCGCACGCGGTACGCCGCGCATCGCCAACCGTTTGCTGCGCCGGGTGCGCGATTACGCCGAAGTCAAGGCCGGAGGAGATGTCACTGCGCAGGTGGCCGACGCCGCGCTCGAAATGCTCGACGTGGATGGCCTCGGGCTCGATCTCATGGATCGCAAGCTGCTCTCCGCCGTGCTGGAAAAATTCGGCGGCGGCCCGGTCGGCCTCGACAACCTCGCCGCCGCCATCGGCGAATCCTCCGACACCATCGAGGATGTGATCGAGCCTTATCTGATCCAGCAAGGCTATTTGCAACGCACGCCGCGCGGACGCATCGCCACGCCCGCGATCTGGCGGCATTTCGGCCTCGCCCCGCCTGGGGCCGATCTGTTCGCGCCCTGACGCCATGCGCTCCTTTCAAGTCGCCATGTTCGTTCTGTGCCTGCTCGGCGGGCTTTATCTGCTCATCGCCGCGCCGGAATTTTCCATGCCCGAACGCGGCGACCCGGCGCGCTGGTACCGGTTCCCTCCCCTCGCCGCGCGCGCGCTCGGCGGCGGACTGCTGGCGATTGCGGCGCTGGCGATGATCTTCCTGCGCCATTACTACGCCGAAATCCGCCGCCCGCCCAGCCCGGCAATGCAGAAAGTCTATTTTGCGCTCGTCATCCTGGCGCTCGGCCTGATGACTCTCGCCCTCAATCTGTCCGAACCGGTTCCGCCGCCGCCGAACTCACTCTCAGCGCCAGCCCCTTGAGGTATTCGCCCTCGGGCGCGGCCAGTCCCACAGGATGGTCGGGCGCCGCCGAGAGCCGATACAAGATACTGGCATCGACCCCGGCATCGCTCGCCGCCCCCGCCACGATCTTCTGGAACATTTCCTGCCCGATGCCGCCCGAACACGAATAAGTCATCAGCATGCCGCCGGGCGCGAGCAACCGGAACGCGCACAGATTGATGTCCTTGTAGGCGCGCGCCGCCCGCGCGGCATGAGCGGCGGAAGGGGCGAACTTGGGCGGATCGAGCACGATCAGGTCGAAACGTTCGCCAGCGTTTTTCAGAGCGCGCAGGGCGGCGAACACATCGTCTTCCCGCCATCGCGCGCGACCGGCATCGAGCCGGGGATTATGGGCCAGGTTGCGCGCCGCGATCTCCAGCGCCGGGCCGGACGAGTCGATGGACAACACACTTTGCGCCCCGCCCGCCAAAGCCTGCAAGCTGAAACCGCCGGTATAACAAAAGCAGTTCAGCACACGCCGCCCCGCCGCCAGCCGCGACGTGCACAGACGGTTATCGCGCTGGTCGAGATAAAAGCCGGTCTTGTGGCCGCCGACGACATCGACCTCCATCCGCACGCCGTTTTCACCGATCAGCAACGGACCGGCGGGCAAGACGCCGAACAGACAGCCGGTGCGCGGCTCCAGCCCTTCGAGACGGCGCACTTCGGAATCCGAACGCTCGTAGATCGCGGCGCATCCCGTGACCGCCGCCAGCGCGGCGACAATCGCCTCCCGCCATTTTTCGGCCCCGGCGCTGGTGAATTGCACGACCGCCACCGGCCCGTAACGGTCGGCGATCACGCCGGGCAGCCCATCGGCCTCGCCATGGATCAGGCGCATGCCATCCTGCCCCGCCAACCCCGGATGCGCCGCGCGCCAGGCCACGGCTTCGGCGACGCGGCGCTTGAAAAAAGCGTGATCGACCGGCGTCCCGGCATCGAACGTCCACATGCGGGCGCGGATCTGCGACACCGGCGACCACGCCGCCCGTCCCAACGCGCGCCCGCCCGCGCTCACGACTTCGACCGTATCCCCTGGGCGCGCGCGCCCTTCCAGGCGCTCGACCGATCCGGCGAAAATCCACGGATGACGCCGCAGGACAGAGCGTTCCTTGCCGAGATGAAGGTAGAGCCGCGCCATGGGAATGTCCGTACCGTCATCCGCGCGCGCACGGATGCGCGGCGCTGCGGCCCTTGGCCGGACGTACCCCGCGCCGAACCGGAAAAACAGCATCCCCGGTCATGGTCGCGCGATCTCCCCGAGCAGGGCCGCCGAAGCCATGGCGGCAATGCGTTCGAGGTAGAGCGTGCCCATTTCGCTGTAAAAACGTTCGACTTCCTCGCTCCCCAGCACGAGCAGACCCATTGCTTCGCCGCCCCGGCGCAAGGGCATCGACGCCACCGAGCGGATGTGCGGCATCATTTCCCCGAACCAGCCCAGCACTTCGGTATTGCCCGGCGCACCGCAGCAAGGCCGCGTCATGTCGGCGGCAAACTGGCGCACGCCCTCGCCGACCCGCGAAAATTCCTCGCCATCCTGTTCCGGAACCCCGCCCCAGATACGCAAAGTCACATGCGGCACGGAAAAATCGTTTCGCATGCTATCGAAAAGCGCCCGGCGCGCGCTGTCGTAAGTATCCGTTTCAAGCAAGGCGATAGCGAGGCGATGCACCTTCTCACTGATCACGTCGTTCTGCTCGCCGAACTGGAGCAACTCGGCAAGTTTCTGTTCAAGCTGCCGGATTTTGCCGCGCAGATCGTGCAACTGGCGCTCGGTGAGCGAAATCGCCCTTCCGTGGCGCGGATGCGGCACGGTCAGAACGGTCAGCAAATCGGCATGTTCGCCCAGGAAACCGGGATGTTCACGCAAATAACGGACAACTTCTTCGGCATTCATCGGATAAGTTCCATCGGGATATATTTGGGATATTGACATCCTCCCCTGCCTAAAGGCAGGGGATTCCTACGGCGTTCAACCTGATTGTTCATGATTGAATCGCTTCGGCGGGTTCCTGCTTCATTGAGCGGCCCGACTGCGCCGTCTCTCCACAGACTGCAACGCGGTGTCTCGAAGAAATTCCTGTAGGCGCGCTCAAGGTCTTTCAGCGTCTGCTGCAAAGGATGTGTCGGCGCTTCCTTGAGCCAGGGCGCAAGGCGACCGGAAGGCAAGGGCAAGCCGTTTCTC
>JAISCE010000029.1 GCA_031265765.1 Azoarcus sp. | reverse complement strand
TGCCGTTCGACCAGATGAATACGATGCTGATCGCCGGAACGCAGGCGCTTTCGGAGCATTTCGTGCCGAACGAGGCCGAGTTCGACGAGCTGATCCTGGGCAACGGCCTGTCGGGCGCCATCCAGCCGATCGTCGATGCGAAAACGGCGAAGATCGTCGCCTACGAGCTGCTCGGGCGCGCCAATCATCCGCGCCTGCCGAAAACGCCGATCGAGTTGTTCAGCCTGGCGAGGGCCATGGACCGCGAAGCGGATCTCAGCCTCGCGTTCCGCGAATTCGGCATCAACAAGTTCGCCGAGCGGGTGCAAGGGAAAAAACTGTTCGTCAACGCGCACCCGAAGGAAATGTTCAGCGAGATATTTCTCGCCTCCCTCAAGCACATGCGCCACGACAAGCCCAGCCTGCAGGTCGTCATGGAGATCCACGAGTCGGCCATCACCAACATCCGGCAGCTGCGCAAGTTCGTCAACCAGTTGAGCGATCTGGACATTCTGTTCGCCTACGACGATTTCGGGGCCGGGCAGGCGCGCCTGCTCGAACTCGCCGACGTGCCGGCGCATTTCGTGAAGTTCGACATATCGCTGGTCCGCTCGCTGGACAAGGCCGGCCCGCGCAAGCGGCAAGTGGTGAGGGACCTGGTGCAGATGGTCCTCGCCACCGGCTCGACGCCGCTCGCCGAAGGCGTCGAGACCGAGGGGGAATCGAAGGCGTGTGTCGACATGGGCATGCAGTTGATCCAGGGCTATTACACCGGCAAGCCGATTCCAGCCGAAGCGGTGACATAATCTTCGCCTTGCCGTGCTGCCTGTACTGTCTACGGTTCGTCGAAAGCGTCGCGAACGATTTTGGAATAGAGCGTTTTCGTTTCAATTGATTACATACTTGGGAAATGCCGGCATTTTTTGCACATTCCAGCGTGCGCTCGCCCTCACCCGGCGCTTCGGCGCCCCCCTTCTCCCTTCGGGAGGAGTCTATGGCAGTGGCGCAGAAGCCGCGTCTGATGCAAGCCGAATCGCCGTCAAACCCCCTTCGATCCCCCTCGTCAGGAGGAAAGTGGGCGGACGAGCGAGCGGAGAAAGAATTCATGGGAGCGCGGGCGAACCGCCAGGGGACGCCCGCGCTCCCATGAGGTCTCCACTTGGGGAATCTCCGGCTTTTCGACCGCCGTTCCGGATTGGGCCGTCAAAGTAAGCGCTCCCCAATGTGATCGCCCTGCCGACTCCGATCCTGAAGTAGGATCACGCCATTCATTGCACCGGTACTACGGATCGTGGAAGGGCCTGGAAGCGTCAGAAAAATCATCCACTGCGATTGCGACTGCTTCTATGCCGCGGTCGAGACGCGCGATGATCCCGCGTTGCGGGGCAAGCCGCTGGCCGTCGGCGGACGCGCCGAAATGCGCGGCGTGATCGCCACCTGCAACTATGAAGCGCGCGCTTTCGGTGTGCATTCGGCAATGTCGACGGCGCGGGCCTTGCGGCTGTGCCCGCAGCTCATCTTGCTGCCGCCGGATTTTCGCCGCTACCGCGAAGCTTCGCAGCAAATCCTCGCCATCTACCGCGATTACACGCCGTTGGTGGAGCCGCTCTCGCTCGACGAAGCCTATCTCGACGTGAGCGGCCTCGAATGTTGCCAAGGCTCGGCGACCCTGATGGCCGAAGAAATCCGCGCCCGCATCCGCGCCGAAGTCCGCATCACCGCATCGGCGGGTATCGCGCCCAACAAATTTCTCGCCAAGGTCGCCAGCGACTGGAACAAACCCGACGGCCAGTTCGTCGTTCGCCCGCAGGATGTCGACGCTTTCGTCGCCGCGCTGCCGGTCGGCAAGATTTTCGGCGTCGGCAAGGTCACGGCGGCGCGGCTGCGAAAATGCGGCGTGCAGACCTGCGGCGATCTGCGCGCCTGGGATATTGCCCGTCTCATCGCCGAGTTCGGGCGTTTCGGCACGGCGCTCCATCAACTCTGCCGGGGCATCGACGAGCGCTCCGTGCGCCCGGATCGCATCCGTAAATCCTTGTCGGTGGAAACCACTTATGCCCGCGACTTGCCCGATCTGGCCGCCTGCCGCGCCGAACTGCCCGCCCTGATCGCGGAATTCCGCCGCCGTTTCGCCAGATTGCCCGCGCCGAGGCCGATACACAAGGCGGTCGTGAAGATCAAATTCGGCGATTTCTCGCAGACCACCGCCGAATGCACAAGCGCCGCGCCCGGCGAAGCGGTATGGGCGGCCTTGCTCGACGAAGCCTGGATGCGCCAGGAGCGGGCCGTGCGGCTGCTGGGCATCGGGGTGCGGTTCGCGGAAACCGATGCGGACGAAAGCGCCGGGGATGAACAAGGCGACCTGTTCGGGTAGCGCCCAGACTGGTTCCAGGAATACTCAGTCCAGGAATACTCAGGCTTTCTCTCCGGCGGCATGCCGGCGCTTCCGCCACAGGACATCGCCTTGCCCCGCCGCGCGATTGAGGATTCTCCCGAGCACGAAAAGCAGGTCGGAAAGCCGGTTGAGGTATTGGCGCGGACCATTGTTGACGGATTGGGCCTGCGCCAGCGCCACCAATGCGCGCTCGGCGCGGCGGCAGACGGTGCGGGCATGGTGAGCCTGGGCGGCGGCGCGGGAGCCGCCGGGGAGGATGAAATCCTTGAGCGGCTCCAGACCAGCGTTATAGCGGTCGATGGCGGTCTCCAGCCGCTCCACCTGCCCGGCGGCGATCATACTCGCGCCGGGAATGCAGACTTCGCCGCCCAGATCGAACAAGTCGTGCTGCACCCCGGTCAGGAGCGCGCGCACATCGCCGGGCAATTCTTCGGCAAGCAACAGCCCGAGCGCGGCGTTGGTTTCGTCGATTTCGCCGATGGCGTGGATGCGCGCATCGTTCTTGGCGACCCGCGAGCCGTCGCCGAGACCGGTGGAACCAGCATCGCCAGTGCGGGTGTAGATTTTGGAGAGTCGGTGTCCCATGGTGTTTCCGTCCGGCAGTCGAAGGAAAAGCGGCAAGAAGCCGGCGAGCGCGCATGATAACCGCTCCGCCCAACGCATCGGGCCGTCGTTCGCTTCGCCGGCGCGCCCGAACATCCGGACGGGATTGGGGACGGGCCGCCGGGCGCATGCCTTTGTGTTGTGCCGCGCCGCAAAAAACCGCGATATCCGGCAAGTTGCACACGAATTTTGCTCTGCAAGAGGGAAAATACGGGCCGGGTTGCGCGGGGCAAGCTCGGGATTTGCCCAGGATTCCAGTTCAGGCCGGGAAATTCCCGGAAAAACGATTTCAGGACTAACGATGATATTCAATCCAACCCGCGAGCAGGTTCGGGATTTTTTCACTGGCGCCTGGCGCAAACACCGGAACCGCGAAGTGCTCGGCGCGCTCGAAACGATTGCCGCCGGCATTGTGCTGGAACACCCCGAATATCATGATCTGCTTGCGAGCGCCGATGTTCTGGTACGCGAGTTTCCCCCGGACGATGGCCAAACCAATCCTTTTTTGCATTTATCCCTGCATCTGGCGGTCGAGGAGCAAATATCCATCGATCAGCCGCCCGGCATCCGCGCCGCGTTCGAGGCTTTGTGCCGCCGTCATGGCCGGCATCCCGCCATGCACGAGTTGCTCGATTGCCTCGGCGAAACGATGTCCCAGGCGCTGCGCGACGGCGCATCGCCCGATGGGAGCGCATATATCGACAGTGTCCGCCGGCGCGCGGGCATGCCGCCCATCCGGCATTGATCCGCGGGACAACGGACCGGAAACGCCATGATATTGAATAAATTGTTTTGCCGACTGTTCCGGCGTTCGCTTTCTCCCGAAAGAGACGCAGCCGCCAGGAAAGCGCCGCCCGCCGCGTTCGATATGCTCAACCGGCAAGCGCCCTTGCGGCAAAAGATGTCGGCGGCGCTGACATCGGCGGCAAATGCCGCACATGCACACAAAATCGGCGCCGCCATTATTTGCCGCGAGGCCGTCCTGAACCGGCAGCAGAAAATCGCGGGCTATCAGTTCATGCTCCAGGACGCGATGCACGCGCATATCCGTCCGCAGAGTCCGCGGATTCTGCATCTTTATGCCGAAGTGCTGGTGCAGAACATCGTGCGGGCCAATATCGGGCAACTCCTCGGGCATCGCATTGCATTCATCGAGGTGCCGGACTCTTTTCTCGGGCATCCGGATATGCGCCAGCTTCCGGCGGCCAATACCCTGTTCATCCTCAAGCCCATGGAAGGGCCGACTGCGCCGCCGCCGGCGGAACTGGTCGGGAACATCCGGGAACTGCGCGCGCAGGGCTACCGGATCGGTATCCCCGATCCGATGGAGACTCCCGCATATCTTCACTTGATAAGCGAAATCGACCTGGTCTGCCTTCAAGGGCCGCGCATCGATATCGAACACGGCATGAAACTCACCAGGCATATTCTCAAGATAGCGCCCCATGCGGCGCTGTTGGCGCGCGATCTGCCCGCCACGGAAGATTTCGATTTTTGTTTCAAGATCGGCACCACCTTGTTCCAGGGTCCTTTCATCACCAGCCGCGGAAGCTGGACGGAACGCAACCTCGGCCCGAGCTACTCGCATTTGACCATGTTGCTCAACAAGTTGCGCCAGGATGCCGATACGCGCGAAATCGTCGCGCTACTCAAGCAGGATGGGGCTATCACCTTGCGCTTGCTGCGCTACATCAATTCGGCTGCCACCGGTTTGCGCGAGCACGTCGCCTCGATCGAACGCGCGTTGATCCTGCTCGGGCGCGCGCCGCTGCGGCGCTGGCTGGCGTTGATGTTATGCGCCAGCAACCGCAACCAGCCGCGCGCGGGCGCAGTACTCGAAGCGGCGCTGGTGCGGGCGCGCACCATGGAACTGATCGCCACGCCACGTCCGCCGCTCGAACGCGAGGCGATGTTCCTGACCGGTCTGCTGTCGTTGATCGATGTCATCCTGCAACAGCCGCTGGATCATGCGCTGGCGTCGCTGAACATCGATACCGCGATCCAGGACGCCATCTTGAACAGCACCGGCCCCTACGCCGCCACACTGGCGCTGGCGAAGGCATGCGAACATATGGACGTGGGCAGCATCGTCTCTATTGGCACCGCCTGCGGCGTCGACCCCGAGCAAGCGTCCATCTGGTACATGGACGCCCTTGCCTGGACGCTGACCCTGCAACAGGATGAGGCCGATTGAAGCGCGGCGCGAAGAACCCCAAGCGCGACGTATCCCGTCCTACAGAGGACGGTAATTGTCTTGCGTCATGAGGTCGACGCCGCACTGGAGATTTTCGATCCAGTCGATGAAACGGTTGACCATGGCCTTGCCCACGAAACGCGCGCCGTGCTGCGGCACGATCTGCTGGATATCGAGTTGACGCACCATATGCGCCCAATAACGGCAAATCTTGTTGGAAATCATGTAACGGCGATGGAAACCGGCCATGAAGTCGATATGCGCATCGAAGTCGATCACGGGCTTGCTGGCATCGGCATGGTCGAGCAGCGAAACGCCCAGGTCGCCCGAAAACAGTATTTTGGAAACCGGGTCGTATATCTGGAAATTGCCTTCCGAATGCAGGAAATGCGCCGGAATGGCCTTGAGCTTGCAACTGCCGAGCGGCACCGCCATGCCTTCGTCGGGGATGCCGATGATACGGTCGGAGTAATCGCGGCCCGTGGTGAAATGCGGCAGGAAGCGCGTCCACAGACTGGAAATCAGTACCCGGCAATTGGTCGTCACCATCCATTTGTTAGCCGAGGCGATAATGTCGGGGTCTTGGTGCGATGCGAAAATATAATCGAGGTCGCGCGAATAAAAATAGCGGGCCATGCTCATCAACAGACCGTTATAGGTCATGTTGCCGCCCGGTTCGAGCAGGGCGCCATGCTCGCCATCGACAACCAGGAACTGGTTGCACTGCACCGCATGATCCGCAGCTTCATCGACAAGATCATAGAACGCCAGACAAACATGCTTGCCGTCATTGAAAAGCTCAACCGCCATGGTATTCAGATGTCCCTGAAAAGATGTATGTCCGCACTTGCGGATACAAGTCCGTACTCTACCGCAGAAGCGTTCTTCCCGTCACCCCGGCATTTTCTAAATTCATGGAACTTGACTTTTTTCACATTTTCCCAACGCTTCCAAAAGGTTTCAAGCCGCTCATGCCTACTCCGCTTTCCGACATGCCTCCCGGCCAGGATGCCCCTGCATCCGGCAACGCTCACCCGCGCCGCAGGCTGCATGCGCGCGGCAGCCCGCGCCACATGCTGCCATGGCTATCGCCGCGCAGCTGGCGAAAACGCTTGCTGCTGGTGGGCGCGGCCTTGCTCGCGGGAACGATTTCGATCCTGTTCGCCATCGGCGCCGATCGCGCCATTGCCATTCATCACGAACTGATCGCCGCCGCGCCCTGGGCCGCGCTTTTCATCGCTCCCGCCGGATTCGCCGCGCTGGCCTGGCTGACCATGCGGTTTTTCCCCGGTACGGAAGGCAGCGGCATTCCGCAGGCCATCGCGGCCTCGCTGGCCGAAAATCCCGGCGTGCGCAGGCAGTTTTTATCGCTCCGCCTTGCCGTCGCCAAAGTCTTCCTGACACTGGGGGGCCTTTTCGTCGGCGCCTCCATTGGCCGCGAAGGCCCATCGGTGCAGGTCGGCGCTTCCATCATGCATATACTCGCCGGACGCCGCTTCGGCCACATCGCATCGAGCCGCGACCTGATCGCCGCGGGCGCGGGCGCGGGCATCGCCGCCGCATTCAATACACCGCTCGGCGGCATCATGTTCGCCATCGAGGAAATGTGCCGTTATCGCGCCTTTCGTGGTAACAGTACAACACTGATCGCGGTCATTTTCGCCGGACTGATGTCGCTGGCAATACTCGGCAGTTACACCTATTTCGGACGTACCGCCGCGGGCATCGGACTCGATTGGCCCGGCGGCGCATGGTCCGTACTGACGGCGGGCGTCCTCGGCGGTCTTCTCGGCGGCGGCTTCGCCCGCCTGCTGATCGCATCCTCGCGCGGCCTGCCCGGCCCCGCCGGAAAATTCACCCAACGCCGGCCCATTGCTTTCGCCGCCGCCTGCGGACTGGGCACCGCCCTGCTCGGGCTGGCGAGCGGCGGTCTCGTCTACGGTACGGGCTATGCCGAAACGCGCGCCGCGCTCGAAGGCAGCGCGCGCCTGCCGCTGTATTTCATGTTCATCAAAATGGCGGCGATCTGGCTGGCTTTCGCCGCGCGCATCCCCGGCGGCATGTTCGCCCCGGCGCTCGCCGTCGGGGCGGGACTGGGCGCGATCATCGCAACGCTGCTGCCGGAGATACCCGCCGAATACTACGCCGCCTTCCTCGTCCTCGGCATGGCGGGTTTCCTGGCGGCGATGACGCAATCGCCCATCACCGCTTTCGTCATCGTCATGGAAATGACCAACAACCACCAAATGCTGCTCCCGCTCATGGCCACCGCCGCCATTGCCTACGGTATTTCCAGATCGGTCTGCCGCATGCCGCTCTACCACGCGCTGGCGATGCCGGCGCTCTACCGCGCCGAACGCAAGCAGCGCGCGCAGGACGCCGCCGCGACCGGCGATCACGCGATGCGATGATCCAGCTCGAACCCCGCGCCGTCGTCGAGACCGAGCGCCGCAGCCAGCCAGGGCAGCGCCGCCTGCAAGCGTTCGGGCAATACCCACGGCGGATTCACGATATAAAGGCCGCTGCCGGACATACCGAAGCCTTCCCTGGGCGCGCGGCGCACGCGCAGACGCACATCCAGCCAGTTCTCCACACCGAGTTCCGCCAGCCGCGCCGGAAGCCGGCGGGATTCCGGACGCGCCAGCAATGGGTACCAAAGCGCGTAACAACCCGTAGCGAACCGGCGCAGAGCCGCGGCAAGCGCATCGACCACGCGCCGGTAATCGCTCTTGAGTTCGTAGGAAGGGTCGATGAGCGTCACGGCGCGGCGCGCCGGCGGCGGCAATAAAGCGCCCAACCCCGCAAACCCGTCGCCGCCATGGACATGGACGCGGGATGTCCGGTCGGCGAAAGTCCGTTGCAGCGCCTGCAAATCCGCTGGATGCCGCTCGAACAGATGCAAGCTGTCGCGCTCGCGCGCGAAAGTCATCGCCAGCGCGGGCGAGCCGGGATAAAACAATAGCCGCCCGCCCGGATTGAACTGGCGGACAGCATCCATGTAAACCGCCATCGCCCCAGGCGGATCGGGGCGCGTCCAAAGCCGTCCTATCCCTTCCGCGAACTCCGCCGTCTTGCCCGCCGCCTCGCTCTCCAACGCGTAACAGCCCGCGCCCGCGTGCGTGTCGATGTAGGTCCACGGCTTTTCTTTCTTGTTGAAGTGGGCAAGCAATTCGGCAAGCACGAAATGCTTGAGAACATCGGCATGACTGCCGGCATGGAAAGCGTGGCGGTAGCTGAGCATGGGAGACGGGCGCGCGACAAAGGCATCGAATGCTACCACCGCGCACGATGCGCCCGCTTTTCCCCGCGCGAAGGACGATCGCACGATTGCCGCAATGCAGCGGGAGATCGCGGCGTACGGACAGCGGGCATGGTAGCATTCGCGTCCAATTCTTGTTTTACCGGGACTTGCCATGTTCTCCGCGCAAAATACCCTCGCCAAGACCGATTCCGAATTGTGGGCCGCCGTACAGGCGGAAAACCGCCGCCAAGAAGATCACATCGAATTGATCGCTTCCGAAAACTACGTCTCGCATGCGGTGCTGGAAGCACAAGGGTCGCAACTCACCAACAAGTACGCCGAAGGTTATCCCGGCAAGCGTTATTACGGCGGCTGCGAGCATGTCGATGTCGTCGAGCGGTTGGCCATCGACCGCCTGAAGGCGCTTTTCGGCGCGGAAGCCGCCAATGTGCAGCCCAATTCAGGGTCGCAGGCCAATCAGGCGGTGTTGATGGCGTTCGCCAGGCCGGGCGATACCATCCTGGGCATGAACCTCGCCGAAGGCGGCCACCTCACCCACGGCATGGCGCTCAATATGTCGGGCAAGTGGTTCAACGCCATCGCCTACGGCCTCGACGGCAAGGAAGCCATCGACTACGCGGCAATGGAGCGCCTCGCCCGCGAGCACAAGCCGAAAATCATCGTCGCCGGAGCGTCCGCCTATTCCCTGCGCATCGACTGGGCGCGCTTCGCCAGGGTGGCGAAGGAAACCGGCGCGATCTTCTGGGTGGACATGGCGCATTACGCGGGGCTGATCGCCGCCGGGTTTTATCCCAACCCCGTGCCGCACGCGGACGTTGTGACGACGACCACTCACAAGACCTTGCGCGGCCCGCGCGGCGGCGCGATCCTGATGAAAGCCGGGCACGAGAAAGCGATCAACTCGGCGGTTTTTCCCGGCTTGCAAGGCGGCCCGTTGATGCACGTCATCGCGGGCAAGGCGGTGTGCTTCAAGGAAGCGGCCTCGCCCGCGTTCCGGCGCTACCAGGAACTGGTCATCAACAATGCCCGCGTGATGGCGCGGGTACTGGGCGAGGAGCGCGGCTTGCGCATCGTCTCCGGGCGCACCGAAAGCCATGTTTTCCTCGTCGATCTGCGCGCCAAGAAAATCACCGGCAAGGCCGCCGAGGCGGCGCTCGGACAGGCTCACATCACGATCAACAAGAACACGATTCCCAAAGACCCGGAAAAGCCTTTCGTGACCTCGGGCATCCGCATCGGTTCGCCAGCGATCACGACGCGCGGGTTCACCGAAATCGAAGCGGAAAAAACCGCCCATCTCATCGCCGACGTGCTGGATGCGCCGGAAAGCGCGGCGACGCTCGAAAAAGTGCGCGCCGAAGTGAAGGCGCTTTGCGCGCGCTTCCCGGTGTACGGCAAATAACGGACAGCAGGCGCGCGGCGCGAGGCCGCCAGGAAAGCGCGGTCGCGCCGCCCTGTTCCTTCCCGCACGCCGCGCCACCCGCAAATGAAATGCCCGTTCTGCGGCGACGCCAACACCCAGGTCACCGACACCCGCGAAAACGACGACGGCGACGTAGTGCGCCGCCGACGCCGTTGCGTGCGCTGCGACAAGCGTTTCACCACCTACGAACGCATCGACCTCAAACATCCGCACATCGTCAAGCGCAACGGCAACCGCTGCGAATACGAACGCGGCAAGCTCGTCGCCAGCATGGAACTGGCCCTGCGCAAGCGTCCGGTCACGACCGAGGCGCTGGAAACCGCGGTCGACCGGATCGAGGCGCGATTGCTCGCCGTGGGCGAAACCGAGATCGCCAGCGCCCGGATCGGCGAACTGGTGATGAAAGAATTGCGCAAGCTCGACAAGGTGGCCTATATCCGCTACGCCTCGGTGTATCGCAACTTTGCCGATGTCGACGAATTTTCTTCCCTGATCCGCGAAGTGCAACCGCAGCCACGCCAGAAGCAAGCGCGCGCGCCGACGCCCGGCGAAACCCGGCATGACCTTTTCGACGACTGACCGCGAAGCCATGGCGCGCGCGCTCGCGCTTGCCAGGCAAGGGCTTGCCACCGCCGCGCCTAACCCCAGGGTCGGCTGTGTCATCGTGCGCGGCGGAAAGACTGTCGGCGAAGGCTGGCACCGCCGCGCCGGGGAACCCCACGCCGAAGCGCTCGCCCTTGCCGCCGCCGGCGAGGCCGCAAAGGGTGCGGCAGCCTATGTCACGCTGGAGCCTTGCTCCCATTTCGGCCGCACACCGCCCTGCGCCGACGCGCTCATCGCCGCAGGTCTCGCCCGCGTCGTCGCCGCAATGGAAGACCCCAACCCGAAAGTCGCCGGACGCGGCCTCGCCCGGCTCCGCGCCGCGGGCATCGCCGTCGAGTGCGGACTCCTCCGCGACGAAGCCAGGGAACTCAACGCCGGTTTCATCTCGCGGATGACCCGCCAACGCCCCTGGATACGCCTGAAAGCCGCCGCCACGCTGGACGGCAAGACCGCGCTGGAAAACGGCGCCAGTCAGTGGATCACCGGCCCCGATGCCCGCGCCGACGGCCACCGCTGGCGCACACGGGCCTGCGCCATCCTCACCGGCATCGGCACCGTCAAGGCCGACGATCCGCAGCTCACCGTGCGCGCAATACCCTGCGAACGCCAACCGCTGCGCATCCTCATCGATGCCCGCCTCGAAGTCGATCCCGCCGCCCGCATCCTGCAAGACGCCTCCGCCCTGATCGTCACCGCCAGCGCCGACGAAACGCGCGCGCGGCATCTCGCCGGCCTCGGGCACCGCGTACTCCGCCTGCCCGCCGCGGACGGCCATGTCGACCTCTCCGCCCTGCCGCGCGAACTGGCGGCGCTCGAACTCAACGAAATCCACGTCGAAGCGGGCGCGGGACTCAACGGCGCGCTACTCGCCGCCGGTTGCGTCGACGAACTTCTGCTTTACCTCGCACCCATTGCCCTGGGCAACGCCGCGCGCGGTATCTTCGATTTACCCGCCTTGACGGCGCTCGATGCGGCGTACAGATTCGATATTCGGGATTGCGCAAAAATTGGCGACGATCTGCGCATCATTGCACGAAAAGCAATGTAAAGAACCTCAAGCCGGGAACATGGCGCGAAAACCCATGTCTATCACCCATTCGATGCAATATCCCATAGCCCGACGAATGTCCAAAGTATCAAACCGATCACCAATAACACCACTCCATTCCGGTATAAATACACCTTGCGTTTTCTCGTTCCAATCACCAGCAAGACCACACCCGAAGCCAATAGAATCACAGATACGGCGACCAGGGAAAAATACCGCATCGCCGGCATGGTTTCCAATGGCAGCATCAAGCCCGAATGAATTCCGATGAAAAAGGCGAGAACCGCCATGGACAGCGCGGAAGCGAGATAAACAAAAGCGGCCATGGGCATACTGGCCCCGGCGCGGAAGCCTTTCAGGCGTGATGGATGCCATGGGCCGCGGGTCAGCCTTGCCGTTCGCGCTTTTCTTGAATTCATTGCGTTATGAATTTGTATTTATTACATTGGCTCTTATTTTAAGTCGCTTTTCACGAAACGACGCAGAAAGGTGCGCGTTCTCGTGAATTTATTCATTCTTAAAATCGAGAGGCGGCGACAAAATAATAAGTGTGCCTGCTTATTTCCAGGCAGTAATGAGGCGCAATGTGAGCTGGGCTCCGATTACCGAAGAAGATCTCAAGACAGAGATCGAGCATGCCCTCGCCAAGATGACGGAAGAAGCGCGCCGCCAATTCACGGTTTTCCGTATTCCATTTCTCAAGCTGCGCTGCAAACGTCACGAATTGGCAGGCGACGAAACGCTTTACGCAATCGCCAGCAAGGGGCGGCAATACATTATCTACGATGATGCGGAAGGCGACTTCGGCCTCGTCGTGCTGCCTCCCGGCGAAGGCGAACACATCTTGCGTTTCTGGGTGCTGGCCGGCGGGCTTTCCGATGCCATGCAGGTACTGGAGAGCGGCGACTACAGCGCCTGCCTGGTCGCGCCCTGACACGCCCGCCGGCGTCGCTCAACGCAGGATCGGCAACGCCGTGAAGACGGAAAGCACCAGCGTGTTGAGAATATCCACAAAAAACGCGCCGACCAGCGGCACAATCAAAAAGGCTTTGTGCGAAATGCCGAACTTTTGCGTCACCGCCTGCATGTTGGCGACCGCCGTGGGCGTGGCGCCCAGGCCGAAACCGCAATGCCCGGCGGCGACCACGGCAGCGTCGTAGTCCCTGCCGAGGAAGCGGAAAGTCACATAATTTGCATAAACCACCATCACCGCCGTCTGCACGGCGAGGATCAGCAGCAACGGTATCGCCAGATCCACCAGTTGCCAGAGGCGGAGCGACAACATCGCCATCGCCAGAAAGAGCGAGAGCGACACATTGCCGATCACGTCTACGCAACGGTCGAACACGACGACATTGAACACGCCCGAAAGCACATTGCGCACCACGATGCCCGCGCCCAGCGCCAGCACGAAAACGGGGATCCGCATCGTCGTCTGCGCCAGGGCATCGCCCAAGACGCTGGCGAGCAACTGCGCGGCGGCGAGCGCGCCGGCGAACATGGCGAGCGTCTCCAGTGCCGAATCCGCGGTAATGAGCCGGGTGTGATGCGGCTGCTCGAAAGCGATTTCCCCCGAAGAATCTTCCAGCGACGCCCGGCCCGGCGTCTTGCAGCCCTTGCCGATCAGGCGTTGCGCCACCGGCCCGCCGGTGAGGCCGCCGAGAATCAGGCCGAAGGTCGCGCACGCCAGGCCGATGGCGGAAGCGCCCTCCGCGCCCAGTTCTTCCAGCAGCGGCCCCCAGCCACCGGCAGTACCATGACCGCCGGTGAGCGAAACCGAGCCTGCGACCAACCCGATCAAGGGATGCAAGTCGAGCGCGACCGCCATGCCCACACCGATCAGGTTTTGCAGAACGATGAGCGCCGACACCACAATGGTCAGCATCACCAGTGGCATACCCCCGGCGCGCAGGCGCGAAAAATCGGCATTCAGCCCGATCGAAGCGAAAAACATCAACATGAAACTGTTTTGCAGGCCATCGTCGATCGCCAGCGAGAACCCGTTATATTGATGCAGCGCCGTCACCGCCAGCGCGGCCACGAGGCCGCCCGCCACAGGCTCCGGAATATTGAAATGCGACAAAAACGAGACCTTCGACACCAACCAGCGGCCAACCAGCAGCACTATGACCGCGGCAATCAATGTGTAATACGCATTAAACGTCAATTGCATCTCACGGCTTCTCTCTCCACGACATGCGCGCCATCGTAACAGCCCGGAAACGCACGCCGCGTGTGCATTCGTCCCGCCCCGGACAAAACAGATGCCCGGCAACGAGCCAAGACGCGCCACCCGCCGCCGCGCTCCCGTCCGGATGAACGCCACCGCGCCCTACATCGGCCGCTTCGCCCCTTCGCCAAGCGGCCCGCTGCACTTCGGCTCGCTCGCCGCCGCACTCGGCAGCGCGCTCGAAGCCCGCCAGCGCCGCGGCGCGTGGCTTTTGCGCATCGAAGATGTCGACACCCCGCGCATCGCGCCCGGCGCAACCGATGCCATCCTCGCCACACTCGAACGCCACGGCTTCGAGTGGGATGGCGAAGTCATGCGGCAAAGCCGTCGCATCGACGCCTACGCCGCCGCGCTGGCGCGGCTCAAGGCCGGCGGCCACGTTTTCCCCTGCGCATGCACGCGGCGCGAAATGGCCGATTCCGCGCTCGCCCGCGACGGCTCCCGGCGCTATCCCGGCGCCTGCCGCGACGGCCTGCCAGCAGGCCGCGCGCCCCGGGCATGGCGGGTCCGGGCCGAAGGAGCCATCCATTTCGCCGACGCCATCCAAGGGCCGCAAGAAGAAGACCTCGCCCGCGACATTGGCGACTACGTGGTTTTCCGCGCCGACGGCCAATTCGCCTACCAGCTTGCCGTCGTCGTCGACGATGCCGCGCAGGGGGTCACCCACATCGTGCGCGGCGCGGACTTGCTCGGATCGACCACACGGCAAATCCATCTTCAGCACCTGCTCGGCCTGCCCGTACCGGCCTACGCCCATTTGCCCGTGGCAACCAATGCCGCCGGGGAAAAGCTTTCCAAGCAGACATTGGCGCGCCCCGTCGACGACGCCCCGCCCGCCCGTACACTGGCCGCGGCGCTGGCTTTCCTGGGGCAGCGCCCGCCCGCCGCGCTGGCCGGGGCATCCCTCGTGGAAGTGTGGACATGGGCGCTCGCGCACTGGCGCATCGAGCGCGTTCCCCACAGCCTGCAAAGTCTCGCCCCCGATTCGGCCACCTGACCCGGACAGCCCGCCAAACCCGCGCGAGCCCAAGGGGAAGCGCCCGAAGGCACGCTATACTTTCACACTTCATCGTACAAGCCGCTTCCAGGGGTTCATCACATGGCTGGTCACTCGAAATGGGCCAACATCCAGCACCGCAAAGGGCGTCAGGACGCCAGGCGGGGCAGGATATTCACCAAGCTGATCAAGGAAATCACCGTCGCCGCCAAAATGGGCGGCGGCGACATCGCCGCCAATCCGCGGCTGCGGCTGGCGATCGACAAAGCCAAGGGCGAGTCCGTCCCCAAGGACACCATCGAAAACGCCATCAAGCGCGGCATCGGCCAGCTCGAAGGCGTGGTCTACGAAGAAGCCCGTTACGAGGGCTACGGCATCGCCGGCGCGGCGGTCATAGTCGATTGCCTCACCGACAACAAAACCCGCACCGTGGCCGACGTGCGCCATGCCTTCAGCAAATACGGCGGCAACATGGGTACCGACGGCTGCGTGGCTTTCCAGTTCAAGCATTGCGGCCAACTGCTGTTCGCCCCCGGCGCCGATGAGGATGCACTGATGGAAGCGGCGATCGAAGCCGGGGCCGAGGACGTGATCGCCAACGACGACGGCTCGATCGAAATCGTCACCGGGCCGTGGGAATTCACCGCCGTCCGCGAGGCGCTGGAAGCCGCCGGCTTCAGGCCCGAATTCGGCGAAGTCACAATGAAGCCGCAGAACGAAACCGAACTCTCCGGCGACGATGCCGTGCGCATGCAAAAACTGCTCGACGCACTCGAAGCAATCGACGACGTGCAAGAAGTCTACACATCCGCCATGCTCGACGACGAATAAGGCCATGAGCACGGCGAACGTCATGGCCCCCTCCCCCGGCGTCACCCGCATTCTCGGACTCGATCCCGGACTTCGCGTAACCGGCTTCGGCATCATCGACACGGCGAACAACCGCCTGGGCTACGTCGCCAGCGGCTGCATCCGCACCGGCGACAACGCCGATCACGGCCTTCCCGACCGCCTCAAGGCCATTCTCAACGGCGTGCGCGAAGTCATCGCCACCTACCGGCCCGGCATCGCCGCAGTGGAAAAAGTTTTCGTCAACATCAACCCGCAATCGACGCTGCTACTCGGGCAAGCGCGCGGCGCCGTGATTTGCGGCGCGGTATCGTGCGAATTGCCGGTAGCCGAGTATACGGCGCTGCAAATCAAACAGGCGGTGGTCGGCCATGGCAAGGCGGCCAAGGAGCAGGTACAGTATATGGTCGCGCGGCTACTGGCGCTCGCCGCCGTACCACAAGCGGATGCCGCCGATGCGCTCGCCTGCGCGATATGTCATGCGCACGGCAACTCGGGCATGGGCGCAATCGCGGGGCCTTTCGCCAGACGGCGCGGCGGGCGCATGGTGAACGCCTGAAAACGCTTCGACGGGGTATCGAAACATGGATGAGGCATGCAGCCGCCCCTTGCCAGGTAAACCGGCATCGTTTATAGTGCGCGCCTCTTTCGGGGGTATAGCTCAGTTGGTAGAGCAGCTGACTCTTAATCAGTAGGTCCAAGGTTCGAGTCCTTGTGCCCCTACCAGAAAATCAATAAGTTGCAGCGTTTTCTGGTTTCATGTTCATGACGAGTTGCGGTAACGTTTCCGCAACCCCAGGTTCACCAATGGCATCTGACCTTATTCGTGAGCACGTTGGCGGCGGCCTGTCACATCTGAATCGTAGCAATTGCGTTGAATTATCGCGCCTTTGCGCAGCGCGTCCCGGCTTGTGCCGCGTTGCACTGCGCCTATGGCAAGAATTCGTGTCTCCGCAATTGGGCTATCGGTACGCCAAGTTATCAAGATGTGCTGCGGCCACCATATTGCGGACATCCTCAATATGGTTGTGGCTCCGCGCGCCTTACGCCGCCTGTTGGACCGTCACGGTCAACCGCAAGCCAAGCGCCGTGCAAACCTTGGCGATCGTGGAAAACTCCGGGTTGCCGCCTTCGGAAAGCGAAATTCATGACAGGCCCGGGTCATGATGCTGTGCTCCTTTGGCGGCTTCTCCGCCTGGCTCTCAAAAAGTAGTTACACAGTTTAATTTACAGACTCTCCATTTGCCGCTCACCGTTGTGTCGCTCACGCTGGAATTGGCAATCGGAGGCTGAGATGGCGGCAGGCAGTAGTTCCAATGGCGCTTATGGCGGTTGGGCGTCGATCATCGGCGCGGTGACAAGTGCGCTGGGTGCATACCAATCCGCCCGGCTGAAAAGCAGAACCTGAAGTCGCAAGCGGCGCTTGATGGGATCAATGCGCGCATCGCGGAGTTGGCCGCACAACAGGAACTCTCGCGCGGCCAGTGGCAGGCGGCGCAGGTCTCTGGCGCGGCGGGGCAGTTGAAAAGCCGACAACGCGCGGCGCTGGCGGCCAACGGTCTTGACCTGGGCGTAGGTTCCGCCGCCGAGCTTCAGGCGTCTACGGATTTCATGAAAGAGGCTGACGTGCAGCAAACGCTCTCGAATGCGTTGCGCTCCGCGTGGGGATATCGGCTGGCGGGGACGAATTACGCGAACCGGGCAACGATGGCGAGCGGCGCGGCAGGGGCGATCAACCCTGGAATGAGCGCCGCCGGGACGCTGCTCACGAACGCGGGACAGGTCTCGAACGGCTGGTACGCGATCCGGGACGCCATGGGAGCGAACGACATCGATATCGCCAACAGGGTGGGGGCTGCCGGTGGAGACGCCATCGACACGCTGGGCCGCCTTCGCAACTGGTTTGAGTGAGGCCGAACATGCCAATGATTGTTCCAACGTACGGCAATGCGAATGTCGCGCCGAGCGGGCTGCCGACGCCACGCCTTGTGACAACGGAGATGCCCGATATCGCCGGACGGCAGATGCAGAGCCAAGGCGCGGAGATGTTGAAAATCGGGCAGGACATGCTCGACCGAGCCAATATCGTTCGCACGGACAAGGCGCTCAACGACTTGACGGAAGAAAAATTACGCCTGACGTTCGATCCGCAGGCCGGGTACTTGAACCTGAAGGGGAATGCCGCGCTCACGCGCCCGGACGGGAAGCCACTGGAAGATGAGTACGGCGAGGCGCTACAGCGGCGCGCGGACGCATTGCGTGCATCCCTCGGGAATGAGGCGCAGCGCAGTATGTTTGATAGGGCCGCAGGCGGCATGCTGACTACGTTCCGTGGTCGCATCATGGAACACCGCAACCAGGAGTTCATCCGGGATGCGGTCTCCGTCCAGAAGGGGGTGATCGATACTGCCCAGCGGGAAGTCGCGCTCAATTACCGTGACCCTGCCGCGATCAACAGCGCACTCGGCAGAATCGAGTCGCACGTGGAGGAATTGAGGAAAATCACGGGGCAGTCGGCAAGCGAGTTCGATCCGATGGTGCGCGAGGCGGCTTCGTCCGCGCTTCGGGGGGCGATGGAGGCGGCGCTCGACAATGGCGATCTCGATGGCGCGCGGGCGTTGATGTCGCAGTACCGGGAGCGGATGGGTGCCAACGATATTTTGAGGATGGACGAAGAATTCTCCAAGCAGACGGATGCGGCGGACGCGATCCGTGAAACAGGCGCGTTGATGAATGCGTACGCGAGCCGGATCGCGCCGAATGATCGCAGCCGACTATCTTGGGCGCAGTGGCAGCAGGAATCGGGCGGGAAGCAGATCAACAAGAACGGTTCCACGACACTGGGACCGCCGACGAGGTTCGGGCGTGCGGTAGGCATCGCACAAATTTTGCCAAGCACTGGGCCGGAAGCGGCGAAGCTTGCCGGACTGCCGTGGGATGAAAAACGGTTCTACACGGACGCGAACTATAACGCGGCGCTGGGCAACGCCTACATGGACGACGAGCTTCGTCGGTTCGGCGCACTGCCGGAGGCTCTAGCAGCCTACAACTGGGGACGGGATAATGTGAAGGCGGCGATAAAAGAGCACGGCGGCGATTGGCTTGCCCATGCGCCGAAGGAGACGCAAAAGTATGTCAACGATGTTACTTCCCGCTATTTGAGTGGCGCGCAACCGCCCGCGCCAAGCCGATTGGAGCTTGACCAACGATTATCGCAGGCATTTGCCGAACGCCCGCGCGCGTTGAAAATGGCGCGGGAAGAGTTGGATCGCCGCCTCAAACTCATTGACGAGGAAAAGAAGGAAAACAGCACGCGCGCGCTTGGCGGCGCATATCAGGCGCTCATCGATAACGGCGGGGATTTCGCTGGACTCTCGGCAGGGATAAGAAACAGCATTCCATCGGACAAATACGACGATGTACTCACGTTTGCCGGAAAGTTAGCGAAGGGCGAAACCGTCAAGACGGACATGCCTCTGTACATCCATCTGCGCGAGATTGCCGCAAATGAGCCGAAAATGTTTGCGGCCATTAATATGGCGCAATTCCTGAACAGTATTGCGCCCTCCCAAATGGAGCAATTACTGGACTTACAGGGAAAGGCTAGCGCCGACAACAAAGAACAATTGTTTGCTTCCGCGCAGCAAAAAATCGGTTATTTGGCAGACCGTCTTGAGCTTAAAGGCAAAAACAGGGCGCAGTTCTACGACGTTGCGACGCAAGAATTATCGAGCGAACGAAAAGCGAAAGGCCGCGATCTGACCGACGATGAACGCGACCGTATTTTGAATCGGCTTATTTTGAGCGGAGATCATCCGGAATGGTATACGACAAATAGATACTATGAAGTACTGGACGAAGGGTTACCTGCAAATAAATTTACGCCCGAATGGACAGATGCCGATATTCGCCGCGCAACCTCGTCGTTGCAGAAAACCGGCATATCCGAGCCGACCAATTCACAAATCAATAATACTTTGCTCAAGTTTTACAGGGGAATGTAAGCATGTTGACGCTAGATGAAGCGGCGCAAGAAGTTGCGCGCAGTGCTGAGAACGATCCAGCCACGCTCGCGAACACCTACATGCGGGCGGCTGAATCCGAGGAAATACCGGCCATTGAAGCTGCCCGCGCGCTGGCCGCCGCCAAAGAATTCGGTTTACCACAAGAAATGGCGATCACGAATCCGAAAGAAGTGATGCGCTTGTCGCGGATGACGGACATGGAGCGTACCGTGGCGACACATCCGAAACTGGCGCAATGGCTTGCCGAGGAAAAGACGCGATCACTGGTGGCGAGCGACGACCTTGCAGTGATGTCTGCTTTGGAGCGGACTTTCTGGCAAGGCATCACTGAACCGGTCGCGCGAGGCTGGAAATCATTCAGGCGTGGCCAGTTGCTGGCGCAGCATACGAAGCCTTACGATGTGATCGGCGGGGATTCGATGAATCTGGCCGTTGCGCTGGCAAACCGGCAGCGCGAAATCGACCGTTACCCGATCCCGGACGATATTGCGCAAGGCATGGCGCAGATCGGTGAGGCCCAAACCGTGGGCGCAGCCTTCCGCGCAATACTCAAAAATCCGCGTGCGGTATGGGAAACGACGCTGCAATCGGTTGGAGCGAGCGCCCCGGCACTAGCTTCCGCCGTTGGCGGTTCCGTAGTAGGGCCATGGGGTACTGCCGCAGGCGCTGGAATGGGCAGTTTCGTCGTGGAGTACGGGAACACACTGCAAGAGGTTTTGCAGGTGCGCGGCGTCAATCCTGCGGACGCTCTGGCGATTCATGCGGCAATCAACGATCCGGAAACGATGCAGTCTGCGCGTGGCAGGGCGATCACGCGCGGTGTTCCGGTTGCGGCATTCGACGCACTCACGGCGGGACTTTCCGGGAGGCTTCTCGCTCGCGCGGGAAATCTTGGCGTGGGCATTGGGGGAAGCGCGGCGGCGCTGGCGGGCGAGGCGAGCTTGCAGGCTGCGGGCGGTGCCGCCGGTGAGGCAGCAGCGCAACTTGTCACGGGCGAGTACAAACCCGGCGATATTCTGCTGGAAGCGTTTGCCGAAATTCCGGGAGCGTTCTTTGAGGTTCCGGCGAACTATCTACATCTGCGAGAAGCGGTGCGGCAAGTCGAGGAAGGCGCGCAAATGCTGGCGCACTTCAGCAAACTGGCGAAGACTAGCAAGGTGCTTGAACGCGACCCGGAGACCTTCGAGCGTTTCATCGAATCCGTGTCCGAAGATTCGCCCGTCTCGCACGTCTACATCGACGCCGAAACGCTCTACCAGTCCGGCCTGGCAGAACAAATCGCGGAGGTCTCGCCCGCCGTTGCGCGAGAGATCGGGGCGGCGCGGGAGACAGGCGCGTCGATCCAGGTGCCTGTCGAGGAATGGGCAGCCCGGATCGTGCCGCTAAAAGGGTCAGAGGCGCTGATAGAGCATCTGCGCACCGAACCGGACGGCCTGAGCATGGCCGAGGCGCATGAGGCAATCGAGAACGCGCAGGTCTACATGCAAGATGAGATCGAGCGCGCCGTTGCCCAAGCCGACAACGCAGACAGTTTCGAGCAAGAAGTTTCGGCGATTCGTGAGGATGTAGCCGGGCAGTTGAACAAGGCGGGACGTTTCCTGCCGCCGGTCAATGCGATCTATGCGGATTTTTTGGCGCACTGGTACGCGACGATGGCGCAGCGCACGGGGCAGACGCCTGCGCAGTTGCGCGAGAGATTTCCGCTGCGCATCGTGGGGGCGACGCCCGCGCAGTTGCGCGAGCAACTTTCATCGCCCATCGCGGACAACGCTGCTTCGCCAGAGGAGGATGGATCACATCTCGGACAGGCGCTGGCCGAGCATCCGCCACGGGGCTGGCGGCATGTCACAACGGGAGACGCAGCGGCAGGGCTCTATGAGGGGCGCGACAAATCGGAAGCGGTATTTTTCACCAATCTTGCCGGGAAGTTGACGCAGGACGCGCCGGAGATCGCAGGGTATTCTCATTCGCTCGGACGTTCCGCCGTGGCGCACATTCGCAGCCGTCACGGTGACGCACAAAGCGAGGCATCACACGGTCAAGTGGCGGTGACGGCAGCAGACATTGCCGCCATTCCGGAAATCGTCACTACCTACGACGCCATCAGGACAGATCTGATGACCCAGCAGAATGCGCAGCGCATCGCCTACGCGAAGCGATTCGATGATGGCACAGTGGTCTATATAGAGGACGTAAGCCGGAAACGCAATGACCTTCACGGTGTCACGATGTGGAAATTCCAGCCCGGCATCGATCCGGGGCAGGCGCTGGAAAACGCGCTCTCGCCAGAGGGCGGCAAAACAAAAGCCCGCCAAGGAAAACAGGGCGGGCTTATGGCCGATGCGCTCCGCTCACTTTCGGATTATGAGTCCGACGCGCAAACGCCATCGACGGGTTCCACTATAGCGCAACCTGGCAAAGAACTCAACCAGGTCAGGCGAGGCGCTTTCAACCCGGAACAACTCATCATTTCCCTGCGAAACGCGGATTTATCCACGTTCCTGCACGAGACCGGGCACTTCTTCCTGCACGCGCAAACGATCTTCGCCAATGAGATTGCGCAGCGCGCGCCGGATACGATCTCGCCCGCCGAGCGGCAAATCGTCGCCGACACGAACGCGCTTTTTCAATGGTTTGGCGCGCGCGACCTGGAGACATGGAACGCGCTCGATTTCGAGGAACAGCGCGCGCATCACGAAAAATTCGCGCGAGGCTTCGAGCGGTATCTGTTCAGCGGCAAAGCGCCGAGCCTTGAAATGGCCGGGATGTTCCAACGATTCGCGGCATGGCTGAAAAGGATCTATGGCAGCATCAAGGCGGTCTTCGGGGATATCGACCTGACGCCGGAAGTCCGCGCGGTAATGGATCGAATGCTGGCGACGGATGCGGAAATAGAGATGGCCCGGCGAGCGCGGTCAACGATGCCGATGTTTGCCAGCGCGGAAGAAGCCGGGATGACGGTTGAAGAATTCGCCGAGTATCAGGCGGCGAACAGCCGGGAGGTGGATGAAGCGTCAACGGAGATGCAGGCAAAGAGCCTGCGCGATCTGCGCTGGATACTCAAGACCCGCAATCGTGAAATTCAGCGTCTGCGGCGCGAGGCGCGCGAGGCGCGAGCGGAGATCGAGGCGCAGGTACACGCCGAGGTGCTGGCGCAGCCGGTCTACCGCGCGTGGAACTTCCTCAAGACGGGGGAGATGGCGGTTCAGGGCGACGCCGCGCGCGACACGCTCGGACGCTTCGTATCGAAAGATGCGCCCGAGCCGGTCAAGGCGCTGAAGTTCGATGTGCACTGGCTTGACCTCGGCGCGCTGAAGGAAATGTACCCCTCGGGCGAGATCGCGCCGTTCGACTTCTCGCCGCTCGTGCGACGCAAGCTTGCGAAGAAAGGGGGTCTGCATCCGGACATGGCGGCGGAGATCATCCTGGATGAGGACGGAAACCCCGTGTTCGATTCAGGCGATGCGATGGTGCGCGAATTGGCTGTGGCCACGCCGCCCCATGAGTTGATCTCGGCGCAGACGGATGCGCGGATGCTGGCCGAGCACGGGGAACTGGCGAGCCCCGAGGCGATTGCGCGGGCGGCGGAAGAGGCGATTCACAGCGACGCGCGGCTGCGCATTCTGGCCACCGAAGCCAATGCGTTGGCGCAAGCATCGGGGAGCAGGAAACTGGTACGGGAGGCTGCCCGCGAGTTCGCGCGGCGCACCGTGGGCGGGCAGCGCATCCGGGACATTGCGCCGGGTCGCTATACGCGGGCGGAGTCGCGCGCGGGCCGGGCGGCGGAGACGGCGCGAGGCAAGGGCGACATCGCGGCGGCGGCGGCGCAGAAGCGCAGTCAGGTCATCAACGCGGAACTGGCGCGCGCGTCGATGAGGGTGCAGGACGAAGTGTTGCAGGGCGTGCGCTATCTGCGCAAGTTTTCTCGACGCGACATCAAGGGGTTGGACGCGGGGTATCGCGACCAGATCGATGTGATGCTGGAACGGTTCGAGTTGCGCGCGCGCACGAACCGGGAGATCGACCGCGCAACGAATCTGGCGGCATGGCTGGCGGCACAAAAGGAAGACGGCATCGTCCCGGATGTACCGCCGTCTCTCGTTGAAGAAGCGCAACGCACGCATTACCGGAATTTGCCGATGGACGAATTTCGCGGATTGGTAGAGACGATCCGCATGCTCGAACATCTTGGGCGGCTCAAAAACCGGCTGCTGACGGCGAAGACCGCGAAGGATATCGCGGCGGTGCGCGCGGAGATCGCGGACTCCATCAGGGCGGCAGCGGGCGGCGAGACGGTCGACAACACGACGCGGCAAAGCGCCGGATATCGGAACAGAACTAGGATATCTCAATTTTTGTATTCGCACGTCAAAGCCGGGGCGCTGGCGCAAGTCCTGGATGGCGGCGTGGATGGCGGCCCTTTGTGGGAATACGTCATACGCGCGGCGAACGAAGCGGGCGACCGGGAAACGACAATGATTGCCGAGGCAACCGGGCGGCTGTCCGAAATCATGGCCCCGATCCTGAAAGTCCAGGGCGAAAAGATGGAGGGCAAGGGGCAATGGTACGCGAGCATCGGGCGCTCGCTCAATCGCGCGGAACGCTTCGCTCTGGCGCTCAATGTGGGCAACGCGAGCAACCTGCAACGGCTCGAAGGCGGCAACGGCTGGACGATGCAGGACATCGAGCCGGTGCTGGAGAGCATGACATCGAAGGAATTGCTGGCCGTACAGGCGGTGTGGGATCATTTCGAGACGTATCGCCCGATGATCGCGCAGAAGGAGCGCCGGATATTCGGACGGGGGCCGGACTGGATCGAGCCGCAACCGCTTGCGGTCAAATCCGCCGATGGGCAGGAGGTGGCGCTACGCGGCGGGTATTTCCCGGTCCGGTACGACCCCGCGAGATCGAGCAACAGGACAAGCGTAGATGAAGACTTGGACCTGAGACGTCCCTACACATCCGAGACGACGCGGCGCGGTTTCGTCAAGCCGCGCGTGCAGGAGGTGCATAACCGGCCCATTCTGCTGACGATGCGGGCGATATGGGATAACACGCAAGATGTGATTCACGATCTGGCGTGGCATGAATGGGTGATCGATGCGCGCCGTCTGCTGCTGCGCGGCCCGGTCGCCGACGCGATACGCGACACACGGGGCGCGGAGGCGCTCGACGTCTTCAGGGAGTGGATAGGGGACGTGACGGAAGGCGGGCGCGGAATAGGCGGATTCTGGGATCAATTCGCCACAACGATGCGTCGGCACGTCAGTGCAATGGGGCTTGGCCTGAATGCGATGACATCCGCCGTGCAGCTTCTAGGATTCGCGCAGTCGGCGGTGCGGATCGGCCCGCGATGGCTGGGGTTGGGCATTGGGCGGCTGATGTCCGGTCGCGGTCGGCTTGCGCGCGAGATCAATGAAAAATCCATCTTCATGGCAAACCGTGGGCGAACCCGGTTCCGCGAGTTGAATGAGGTGATGAACACGGTACAGGATCAGTCCGCGTGGCAAACGTGGCTGTCCCGGTACGGCTACGCGCCAATCATGTTCGTGCAAAGCATTGTCGATCGCGCCACATGGGCGGGCGCATATGAAAAGGCGCTGGCGCGGGGCGAGGAAGATGCGCGCGCCGTGGCGCTGGCCGACCAGGCGGTAATCGATTCGCAGGGCTCCGGGATGCTGAAAGACCTATCCGAAGTCGAGCGCGGTCGAATTGGAAAACTATTCACGGTGTTCTATGCGTTCATGAACACAAATCTGAATATGGGTTTCGTGTCGGCAAAAACGGCGAAGACGACGGGCGAGGCGGCGGCAAAACTGTTCGTATTGTTTGCGTTTGCGCCGATGCTGGAGACGCTGTTGCGCGAGATACTCACGCCGGACGATGACGACGAACCGGACTTCGAGCGTCTTGCCCGGCGATTGGCCGACAACCAATTATCGTTCCTGTTCGGCAGCTTCATTGGTCTTCGTGAACTCAATAATCTATCGGGACTCATCTCGGGAGAGCGGCGTGGATCGATGTCCTACGGCGGCCCGACCGGGCTGCGCCCAATTGCCGATTTGACGACGTTCGCGATTCAGGCGGAGCAAGGCGAGTTCGATGCCGCTTTCCGGAAGTCTCTCATCAATCTGATGGGGGATTTCACGGGGCTGCCAGCAGCGCAGATCAATCGCACATGGACGGGTATCGAGGCGCTGGCCGAGGACGAAACGGACAATCCAGCCGCCATTCTGCTCGGCTTTCAAAAATCAAGATAAACAACACGGACAGCCTGACGCCCATATCGGCATGGTTTTCGGCGCGACATTTAACATTGTGCAGCAGGAGCACATGATGCCGTAACCCCGGCTGTACCCTGCTGAAAATTCAGGAGAGAACCGCCGTGACTGTCTCAAGCGAAATCCGAAAAGCCGGTCCATATCTCGGCGATGGCGTCGTTGTTCAATTCCCGTTCGACTTCAAAGTTTTTGCCCCATCCGATATCGAAATCGTCCAGGCCGATGTGAACGGCAACGAAACGACGCTCACGTCGGGCTATACGGTCGCGCTCAATACCGATCAGGAAAACAATCCGGGCGGCGCTGTTACGCTTGATGCGCCGCTTGGGATCGGCGAGTTGCTCGTTATTATCAGCCGGGTGCCCTACCTGCAACCGGCCAACATTACAAATCAGGGCGGTTTCTATCCGAACGTTCTCAATGCGATCAGTGATCGAAGCGTCATTCTCAGCCAACAACTGCGGGAAGAAGTCGAACGCTCGGTCAAGGTGCCGGTAACCAGCGATATCGTCCCCGGTGATCTAGTGCGCGAAATTTTCCAGCGCGCAACCGATGCCGAGACTGCGGCGACGCAGGCCGAAGGGTCGGCAAGCGTGGCGCAGGACTCTGCGGCGACCGCCCAGGATGCCGCCGCAACGGCGCAGAACGCGGCATCCGGGGCAGCGGCTTCCGTAGTTGCTACTTTGCAATCCTACGCCGACAGCGCAAGCAATTCTGCGGGAGCATCTTACAACTGGGCGAACTACCCGGAAGACACGGAAGTGCCTTCCGTGGAACATCCGGGCAAATTCTCCGCTTTCCACTGGGAAGAAAAGGCGCGTCAATACTACGAATCGACGACAACGTCAGACCGGGGTACGTATTACAACGCTTACGACGCCTCGGGCAGTATTGTCTATGAGGTTTCAACTGCTGCAATTGACAGCGCGGGTTCGGGCTATTCGGCTGGCGAAGTCCTGAAACCGGTCATCGACAACGCGGAATATCCGGCGTGGCTCATCGTTGAATCGGTCGATGAGAGCGGCGCGATTACCGCGATATCGGACACCTCCAGCACGGGGATTTTCAGCATCCAGCCAGCAGACGATACTTTTGCAACGACTTCAAGCGGAGGCGGCAGCGGCGCGACGTTGGCGCTCACGTTCGCGCAGGGCGTCGCATCGACGACAAGGGATATCGTCAACCCGTTGCCGAGCCAGACATGCACGGTTTTGCACAACGAGAATGCGGGCGGCGCGGCATGGATTTTCGTTTACTCCGACAGGAACGGGGATGGTGTTTTCAATTGGATCGAAAGAAACCCTATTGCCGATGCAATCAACAATATCCCCGACGATGGCGTAACCATCACGTCCGCCAGCGGCGTCCGCACGCTTACCGATGCCGTGAAAAGCAAGATCAATGGCGCGTTTCAGGGATGGCAGAAAATAAACGCATGGAAATTGAATCAACGGCAGGCATTCTCATATCCCAGAAATACAGAAGTTCCCTGTGTTTCCATTTCTTTTGACAAGGTACGCCCAGAATCCAGTCTTATCCTCGACTATGCGCTTTCTACTCTGTCAAGTGGTAGCGGATCGGCCTTTGTTAGAATAAATATGAATATCGATGGTATCACTACGGTGTATAACCAGATGATGTATTTGTCGGGCGGCTTTCAGGATCAACATGTCGGCAAGTTGGTTATAGGGGATACTTCCGATTATATCGGTACCATCGATATAACCCTATCAATAATGTATCTTGGCAGTAGTTCCACGATTGCCTTTATATTGAATCCAACAACAACAGACTCCTCGGCCATTGGGAGTACTGAGTCATCTGTTGTTGTTACCGAATTTGTCAATACTGACAGCGCGGAGGCGGGGGGCGCGGGCTCGATTGCGTTTGTCGACATTACGGGCGCGCCAACAGACAACGATGCCTTGGCATCGGCGCTCAACGCGAAACAGGGCGCGCTCACAGCCGGGCAGTTGATCGGCGTCAACCGGGGGGCAACGGCGTTCGCGGCGGACGATGGATCAATTGCGCTACCCACGGGGCTGGCGCTCAATTCAGGCGGTGACGCACTGATTGCGCAAGAAACCGTCTCGGGCGGCGAGCAGATCACAATCGGCAATGCCACGCTGCCTGCCGTACTGCCGAGTTCAACTTATCTCGACAGCGTCGCGGCGGTAAACGCGGTTGTCGTCGAAGGCGGCATTGCGGAGATGCGCGACGATGTGACGCAACTCCAGGCGCAGATCGCGGGGCAGACAAACCGGTATCTGTTCAGCTTCACGGACGTGGGCATCACGGCCCCGCCTGACGGGCTGACCGACTATATCGAAACTACCTACGGCGTCACGGTCGGGGCGGGGTACGCGGCGAAAAACAGCGACGACAATCATCTGTGGGTGTTCTATTCATCGACGGGCTGGAACGACGATGGGCTGGATACGGTAGCCATCGCCACAAGCACCGCGCTGGGTATTGTCCACGGCAGCACGGCGGACGGCGAGGTAGCTGTCTCGAACATGGGCGAGATGACTGTCAACGGCTGGGGTACGCTGGCGGCGTCCATCGCCGGAGTCGTTACCAACAGACCTGAAATCATCCTTGTTCCTGCTGACGGCGATGTGTGGGCCGTTGCGGCGCTAAATCCCGGCGCGCTCATTGCTGAGTACGTGGTGGTGACGCCGTGATCGTGCTCAATGCTGGAAGCGAGCAGCGGCGAATCCTCGGTATCTGCCAGGTCACGACGGCGGGCGAGCGGCGGCGCGTGGGCCGCCTCGCGCAGGCGGCGGGAGACGGCGCTTACCGTGTGATCGGCCTGGATCCGTACCGCGACAATGTTGTGCTGTGTCTCGACGGCGACGCGGTCGATCTGTCGCCGCGCCAATTTGCCCTCCAGCCTGTCGGCGGGGCGGTGTTCGCCAGTGGCGTAGCAGCCGGGCTGGGCGTTGAAAAATATTTTCAGATCGCCGATCCGGGCGCGGTTTTTACGTTATCGGGCAATTTCACGATCGAATGGCGATCGAAAATGGATTCGGACGCCGGATATTACGGCACGATCATTGCGGCAAGCGCCTGGGTGGCAAATACGGCCTGGATAACATATGTTGGCTGGTCGCCGGGGACGGCCTGGGGGAAAAGCATGCTGCTGCGCCGACAGGCCAACGTACTTGTCTCGAGTCTGGTCGGTGTCATCAATCCCTTGGCAGCATATGAGTTCGCGCTCGTCTGCAATAACGGTGTGTTGAGGTTCTACGTCGATGGTAGCCGATGTTCCGAGAGCGTGACGGACGCGGGCGTGTTCAATTTCAGCCAGGGCGGCAACTTGATGATCGGCTACCCGCCTGCCGGACATGCGGACGAAGGAATTCACTCGCTATACCGAATACGCATAACAAAGGGCGTTGCGCGCTACACCGGCGACAGCTACGCCATACCCGAAAGCTATACGTGATAAGAGGATGCGAACAAATGAATGGCGATCTGAAAACCGAGACGATGGGGGCGGCAATAAAAGCCGCGCCGCCCGTGTCGATATCGACGGCGACGCTGTGCGGCGTGCCAGTCAATACCGTGGTGATGTATGCGACGCTCGTTTACACAGTGCTGATGGGCGCGCATCTCATCTACAAGTGGTGGACGGAAATCAGTGACCGGAGAAAGGAGCGCAAGCAATGATCCGCGCGCGCACACTGGTATCTTCCCTGGCGCTGGGCGCAATGGGGGTAGTCGCGTGGCTTCAGTTCGAGGGCTGGAGCAGCACGGCGATTCAACCCGTTGCGGGCGATAAGTGGACGGTGGGGCCGGGCTTGACGACGCGCCCGGACGGTAGCCCCGTGCAGCCCGG
>JAISCE010000004.1 GCA_031265765.1 Azoarcus sp. | reverse complement strand
TCAAACGTTCTTTCCACCGTAGGGGAAAGAGTGAATTGATTGCTACCGAGCTTGGAGTTGAACCCCAGCATAAACTTCGTCTCAGCCATCACACACCTCCACCGGCAAAGCCGGTAATTTGTCAAAAAATCCGGCCTGGCAGCGCCAGACCGGGAAACATTGCCCGGCAGTTATTTCATTGCGCCAAGCATAAGCCGAAAGGACTATCGCATCAGGCCGTGACAGGGTGCTATATCACTGTCTTGATGTCAAGACCGAGGATATTTTTCCTGCATCGACAACGCGGCGCGTCAATGACATAGGCGTGCGCCGCGGCCATGGAAACGCGAAATACCTCCGCCGTCCGGGAAGATGCTGCCGGGTGGCGGTGGCAAACAGGGTGTCGTGACGCTGCAACACAAGCTTGACGATGGACAGCCCCCGTCCGATGTCGCCGGCGGCGCGGGAGCGGGCGGCGGCGATGCGGTAGGGACGCCGGAAAACGAGTGCGGCGACTTCAAAAAATGAGTGCAGTGATTTTTTACAACACCTACGATCGTTTTCCATGCAAGGGGGGGCAAGCCTGGGGCCGGGACGCTGCGATGGGGCCTGCGCGTGCAGTGTTCGTGGACGGCATCCAGGCGGCTCGGCTCGACAGGGATGAGATGTGTGCAAGGGGAGGGGATCAGGGGTAGAAGTGGTCGATCCGGTAATTGCTTGGATCGATGCCGGCCACTTCCAGATCCATGCGCACGGAAATGTCGCTGCGCGGTGCGATGCCTTCCTTGGCGCGCTGCTCCGGCGGCGCCCGTTCTTCAGCGCCGTAGCTTCAAAGTTCAACCCCGTAGCTCCGGGGGCCTGTCGCACAACCAATACCAAAGCTACAACGTCGGCAAAGACGGTCCGATCCTCGACGATTGAATCGCTCCGTCATTTCCGGTGCGGGCGTCTCGCGCTGAATGTGCGGGGCGGGGCAACGGGCGCGGGCCGTTCCGGCACTTCTTCGGGCAGGACGACGTTGACTTCCATGACTTCGTAAGTCTCTTGCCTGCTGAACTGGATGTTGATGTCGCTCAGGTTGACCTTGACGTACTTCGAGATGACCTGGAGCAGTTCGTCTTTCATCGCCGGAATGTAATCCGTCCGTCCGGAATTCGGGTCGCGTTCATGCGCGATCAGGATCGCCAGGCGGTTTTTGGCGATTGCCGCCGTTTTCTTTCTTTCGCCAAAAAGACGATCAAGAAATGACATGTTACTTGCCTCCGAACAGGCGCTTGATGAAGCCGGGCTTCTCGAAATTGACGAAACGCAACGGACGCTGCTCGCCGAGAAAACGGGCGACGACATCGGTATAGGATTCGGCAACGCTCGATCCCCTGAGATGGATGGCCGGAATGCCCTGGTTGGAAGCGTGAAGTACGGATTCCGATTCGGGAATGACACCGAGCAGCGGAATGCGCAACAGTTCCTGTACATCCTTGTAGGACAACATCTCGCCGTTTTCGACGCGCTTGGGCGCATAGCGGGTGAGCAGCAGATGTTCCTTGACCGGCTCGCTGCCATCGCGCGCGCGGCGGGATTTCGATTGCAGGATGCCGAGAATGCGGTCGGAGTCGCGCACCGAGGAAACTTCCGGATTGGTAGTGACGATGGCCTCGTCGGCGAAGGTGAGCGCCATGACCGCGCCGTGCTCGATACCGGCGGGGGAGTCGCACACCGCGTAATCGAAACCCATGCTGTCGAGTTCCTTGAACACGGTTTCGACGCCCTCCTCGGTGAGCGCCTCTTTGTCGCGGGTCTGCGAGGCGGGGAGGATGAAAAGATTATCGTTGTCGCAGTGCTTGTCCTTGATGAGCGCCTGGTGAAGTTTGGCCTCGCCATGGATGACGTTGATGAGGTCATAGACCACGCGCCGCTCGCATCCCATGATGAGGTCGAGGTTGCGCAGTCCAACATCGAAATCGATGACCGCTGTCTTGAAGCCGCGCAGGGCCAGTCCCGAAGCGAATGCCGCGCTGGTGGTGGTTTTGCCGACCCCACCCTTGCCGGAAGTAACGACGATGACTCTCACTTTTTCCCCTTGATGATAGGTCGGTTTCAGTCGATCTGGAGCGGTTCGATGATAATGGATTGGTTGCGGGCCGATGGCTTCAGGCGCACCATCACGGCATGTCCGGCGATAGCTTCGGGCACGCCTCGTTCAAAGGTGCGATACACCCCGGCGACCGCTACCAGTTCCGGGGCAAAGCATGTGGCGATGATGCGCGCCCCGGCATCGCCGTTTGCCCCGGCCAGCGCGCGGCCCGTCAGCGGGCCGAAACAGTGGATGTTGCCGTCGGCGATGACTTCCGATCCGGGGCTGATGCCGGCAAGAAGAACGAGGTCGCCCCCCTGGGCATAGACTTGCTGTCCCGAGCGCACCGGACGGTCGACGTAGAGCGTGGACGCCGTTGGAACGGAGGAGGGCGGCGGCGATGCGTCCGGAGGACTGGATTTGGCTTTTTGCCGGGATCGTTTTTCCGGTTCCTGCGGCACGCCGTCGAGTGCGGCAAGACCTTGCCGCCGCGCGCCGGCAAGGTGAGGTTCGCCCGAAAGCGCGCGCACCCCGACGGGTTGCAGGCGGTAACGCCGCAGCAGCGACAACAAACCGCCCCAGTCGATATTTTCGGGCAAGCCCGGAAGCGCCGAGAAATCGAGAATGGCCGGTTCGTGGTTGAAATAATCGGGCCGTCCGCCGAGCATCTTGTGCATGTCGTCGGCAAGCCCTGCCGGATCGACGCGATTCAGCGAAATGACGATCGCTCCCAGGCTCGCATCATGGAATTCGATCGACCGGACGGTGGCTGGATTGGGCATGAACGCGATTGCTTCGAGTGAATCACGGAAGTCTAATGCCGGAGAGGGTTTCCGGCAAGGTCGTGACGGTCCGCGGGACGCCGTCGCGCCCGAACCGCAGAGCGGGATTCTATAACAGATGTTTGGGCGATATTCGACTCCTTGCCGGTATCGGGAACAAAAAAACATCGAATTCTCAAAAACCTGGGAATGAGATGCACATGCTTTCGGGAATCCATGACGAATTTGTCAATTGGATCGTTTCTTCCGGGATGAATGCCCTTATTCCGGTAATGGCGGATGTACTCGGGGATGTGCGATTGAAAATCCCGCGAAACCGGTTGGCGTCTCTACAAGGGAATGACTATTGCCGGGAGGATGCCGCGCGTTTTGCCGCGTTCCGGTTTCGGGCTATCGCCGTTATGCGCCGTACACTGTTATGCGATAGCCCGATTCCCATGTCTGCAAGCGTCCCAGTTCCGCCGCGTCGGCATAACCTTCGGTGTGGAAGCGCCGCAATATTTCGGGAACGGCTTCGGGGGTACAGGCGACGAGCAGACCGCCGCTGGTTTGCGGGTCGGTGAGCAGGGTTTGTTGCCAGGGGGCGATGTTGTGCAGGGCGACTTCGGGCGCGCAGGATATCCAATTGCGCGCGGAAGCGTCGGTTTTGATATCCTGGCGCGCGAAATCGCGCGCCAGATCGATGATGGGCAGGTCGTCGAACACCAGTTCGGCCTGGCAGTTCGATCCGCGGCATAGTTCGAGCAGATGCCCGAGCAGGCCGAAGCCGGTGACATCGGTCAGTGCATGTATGCTGTCGCATGCGCCCAGTTTTTCCCCGATGCGGTTCAGTTGCGTGGTGATGCCGATCATGGCGGCATAGCCGGCTTCGTCCAGCCGCCCGTTTTGGAGGGCGGCGCTCAGGATGCCGATGCCGAGCGGTTTGCCCAGGATCAGCGCGTCGCCCGGCTGCGCCCCGGTATTGCCGCGTATCCGCGCCGGGGGCGCGATGCCGAGCGCCACCAGACCGTATATCGGTTCGACGCTGTCGATGGAGTGTCCGCCCGCGATGGGGATGCCCGCTTCGCGGCAGATGCTCGCGCCGCCTTCAAGCACGCGCCCGATGATCGGCAAGGGCAGTTTGCCGATGGGCATCCCGACCAGCGCCAGCGCCAGGATCGGCGTGCCGCCCATGGCGTAGACATCGGAGAGCGCGCTGGCCGCCGCGATGCGCCCGAAGTCGTAGGGGTCGTCGACGATGGGTATGAAGAAATCCGTCGTCGCAATCAATGCCTGTTGTTCGTTCAGCTTGTAGACTGCCGCGCCATCGCTCGCTTCAGCGCCGATCAGCAGTTCCGGCGGCATGATGCCGGGCGGTATCCGCGCCAGCATGTCGCGCAGGATGACCGGCGAGATTTTGCAGCCGCCGCCGCCATATGAGAATTGCGTCAGCCTGATTTTTTCTTCCATGATCGGGGGCTTCCATGATCCGTCCGTCCGGAAATCAGGGGGCGCTTTTCTCGGGTTGCGAGGCTTTTTCCACTGGCAGTCCTTTTAGCTGATTGAGCGCCTGGGCAAGCTGGTAATCGTCCGGGCTGCCGTACTCGAAAGGCTTGGGCAATTCGATTTTGGCGCTTTCCGGGGCTTTTTTGTCTTCGTTGACCTTGTCGACGGCTTCTCCGGGATCGCGGTCGTTGCCGAGGTGGCCCTGGAGATCGGCTTCGCGCAGCCGCTTGGCGGAGCCGCCCTGGGCGGATTCTTCGACGACGATGTCGGGGTCGATGCCCTTGGCCTGGATCGAACGGCCGCTCGGGGTGTAATAGCGCGCCGTGGTGAGTTTGAGCGCGGCGGCATTGGCGAGCGGCAGGATGGTTTGTACCGATCCCTTGCCGAAGGTGCGGGTGCCCATGATTTGTGCGCGTTTGTGATCCTGGAGCGCGCCCGCCACGACTTCGGAGGCCGAGGCCGAACCGCCATTGACCAGCACCACCATCGGCACGTCGCGCGTCCAGGGGGGCAAGGTGCGCAGGGCGCCGCCTTGCAGGTGGTCGCCGAGCGTGGCGCGGTATTCGCGCTGTGCGCCTTCGGTGCGTCCATTGGTGGTCACGACCATCGCGCCTTCGGGCAGGAAGGCTGCGGCTACGCCGACGGCGCCGTTGAGCAGGCCGCCCGGATCATTGCGCAGATCGAACACCAGACCTTTCGGCTTGCCTTCCTTCGCCAGCCTGGCGAGGTGTTCGGCCACCGATCGAACGGTGTTTTCCTGGAATTGCGTGACCCGCAGGTAGCCGTAGCCGGGTTCGACGACTTTGGATTTGACGCTTTGCGCCCTGATGATCTCGCGGGTCAGGTTGACCACGATCGGTTGCAATTCGCCTTTTCTCGCCAGCGTCAGGATGATCCTGGTCGAGGGCTTGCCGCGCATGCGTTTGACGGCTTCGTCCAGATTCATGCCCTTGACGAGAACATCGTCGATCTTGATGATGAGGTCGCCCGCCTTGATGCCCGCGCGGAATGCCGGGGTGTCTTCGATGGGCGACACCACCTTGACGAAACCATCTTCCATGCTGACTTCGATGCCGAGACCGCCGAATTCGCCCTTGGTACTGACCTGGAGTTCTTTCAGGGCGCTGGCATCGAGATAGGCCGAGTGCGGATCGAGTCCGCTCAACATGCCGGTGATTGCCTGCGTAAACAGTTTTTTGTCTTCGACCGGTTCGACGTAGTCGCGTTTGACGACGTTGAATACATCGGCGAAAGCGCGCAACTCTTCGACGGGCAAAGGCTGCGCCCCGAGTTTGTCGGCATTGGCGGAAAAATTCAGACTGAGCATGACGCCTGTGACGACGCCGGCCAGCACCAGGCCGAATTGTTTCAACTTGCTGTTGGGCATGAGCACTCCGCAAAAAGTTATTTAAGTCTTACCCACTGCATCGGGTCGATGGCTTGCCCCCGATGGCGAATCTCGAAGTATAGGCCGGAATCCGCTTCCACTCCGCTCGCGCCGACGCTGGCGATGGCTTCGCCGCCGCGCACGGCGTCGCCGGTTTCCTTGTAGAGCGCATCGTTGTTGCCATAGATGGAGAGATAACCGCCGCCGTGGTCGATAATCAGTAGATTGCCATAACCGCGCAGCCAGTCCGAGAACACGATTTCACCATCGCTGACCGCGCGCACCTCGGCGCCGCTGGCGGCGCGGATGAACACGCCGCGCCAGGTCATGCCCCGTCCGGCCCGCGCCGCGCCGAAGCGTCCGATGAGTTCGCCCGTCACCGGAAAATGCAAACGGCCGCGAAGCTGTGCGAACCCCGTTCCGGCGGATGCCGGTCCGGCGGCTTCGCGCACCTTGCCGACCACGGGTTCGACCGCTTCTTTTCCGCCCGGTTGCTGCGGGAAAACCTGCTTCGGGCTTTTTTCCGGCTGCGTCCGTGCGCGCGCCTGTCTGCGTCTCGCGGCCTCGGCCCGCGCCTCGGCTTCGAGGGCATTTTGTACCAGGGTGTTGATGACTTGCGTGAGCCGTTTTTCGTCGGCCTTGAGCGCGGCTACCCGTTCGCGCTGCGACTTCAGCGCGAAGGTGATCTTTTCCAGTGCTTCGCGGCGGGCGGCGTGGGTTTTGTCCAGATTTTCCTGGCGCTGGCGGCGATCTTCCCCGATGCGCATGAGGACTTCGCGGCGCGCGGCGATATGGCGGGCCTGCTCGGATCGCTGCCGCAGGTCGGCTCTCAGGTTTTCGATCAGGTCCAGCCGGACGCGGCCGAGGCGTTCGAGGTAATAAGTATCGCGCACGAACTGGTTGGGGTTGCGCGTCGCCAGCAAAGCGGTGATGTCGTTACCCGTGCCATAGACGTAATTGCGCCGCAGCCAGCCGGCGAGTTCTTCCTGGCGGGCGGCGATACGGTCTTCGAGTTCGCGCTGTCCGGCTTCGAGCGCGGCGAGTTGCCGTTCGGTTTCGGCGCGTTCGGCCATCGTCCGGCGCAAGGCGCGCGCCGCTTTCGAGACTTCACGTTCGGCCTCGGTCACGGCGGTGAGCGCCGCGGCGTGCGCGGCCTCGGTCTTTTCCAGATCGCGCTGCAAGCCGCCGATGCGCTGCCTGATGTTGTCGAGGTCGGACCGCTTGGCGCGAATCTCGGCCCGGCTCTTGCCGGTCTGGGCATGCAGCGCGCCGGGCAGGACCAGTCCGGCCCATGCCGCCAGGATTGCGGCGAGTATGCGCCGGACGGGAGCGGCGGCCACGGCGGAAAGCGCCTCAGCCCCTGGCCTTGCCCTGGCTCGCCACGGCGGCCTGGGCGGCGCGGATGGCATCGTCGTCGGCAAGGTAATAGCTTCCGAGCGGGCGGAGGTTCGCATCCAGTTCATAGACCAGCGGTTGCGCGGTCGGGATGTTCAGCCCGACGATGTCCGTCTCGCCGATACCGTCGAGGTATTTGATGAGCGCGCGCAAGCTGTTTCCGTGCGCTGCAATCAGGATGCGCCGCCCGGCGAGAACCTGCGGCGCGATCATGGTCTCCCAGTATGGAACCACCCGCGCCACGGTATCGCGCAGGCATTCCGTGCGCGGAAACGCCGCCCTGGGAAGCGAGGCATAACGGGGATCGTCGAAAGCGAGGCGGGCATCGTCTTCCGCGAGCGGCTCGGGCGGCGTGTCGTAGGAACGACGCCATGCCAGCACTTGCGCGTCGCCGTAGCGGGCGGCGGTTTCGGCTTTGTTCAGTCCTTGCAGACCGCCGTAATGGCGTTCGTTGAGCCGCCAGCTATGCTCGACCGGCAACCAGAGCAGATCGAGTTCTTCAAGCACGATATTGAGCGTCTTGTTGGCGCGCTTGAGCACCGAGGTATAGGCCAGATCGAAGCCGTAGGCTTCGCGCTTGAGAAGTTGCCCGGCGGCATGCGCTTCCGCGACGCCCTGCGCTGTGAGGTCGACATCGGTCCAGCCGGTGAAACGGTTTTCTTTGTTCCAGGCGGACTCGCCGTGACGAAGCAGCACGATCTTGTACATGAATGAAAATCCGGAAAAACGAAGTCGAAACGCTACAGGAAACCGGCGGGACGAGCGTTGCGGTTTCCTCGCCGGGAGAATGCGAACCGCGGAACGCCTTCGTGCGCCGCTTGTATTCTATACTACTGGCTTTAGTCCGCTTTTATCCGTGGATATCATCGAGAAGGCCGCCCCTTCGGCAAATGCGAACGTATCGAAGCGGCGGCGCGCGCCCCGCAACTACACTGGGCTGATGCGGGCAGTGTTTCGCGGCGGCGCGGCAACGCGGTGACGCCGCCGGGAAGATCGGAACCCGCTCATTCATCCGATTCCCCCTTTCTGGAGTAAGCACTACGTGGAGTTTCTGCGACAAAACATGAACATGATGTGGGCTGCGCTGGCCGTCTTTTCGGGCCTGTGGCTGCTCGTCGAAATGCTTCGCCAGCTACGTGACAAGAGTCTGCTTACCCCGTTTGCGGCCACAATGCTCATCAACCGCGAGGACGCGGTGGTGATCGACGTGCGCGATCAGGGCGACTTCGATCAGGGCCACCTGCCCAATGCCCGCCATCTGCCGCTCGGCGATATCGAACGGCGCACGGGCGAACTCGAAAAATTCCGCGCCCGCCCGCTCATTCTCTATTGCGGCAACGGCTCGCGCGCGGCAACGGCCATCGCCACGCTGAAAAAAGCCGGGTTCGAGAAGCTCTACAACCTGCGCGGCGGCCTTTTCGAGTGGGAAAAGGCCGGACAACCGCTTACCCGCAAGAAGAAGTGAACGTGAGCGAACCTTTCCCCGCGTCCTCTCGGCCAAACATCAAAATGTATACCACCGCCATTTGCCCGTTCTGCATCCGCGCCGAAAAGCTCCTGCGCGCGCGCGGTGTGAACGAGATCGAAAAAATCCGGGTCGACCTCGACTCCGACCGCCGCGACGAGATGATGCGCATCACGGGGCGCCGGACGGTTCCCCAGATTTTCATTGGCGATTACTATGTCGGGGGCTGCGAGGAACTCCAGTCCCTCGACCGCGAGGGAGGTCTCGCCGCCTTGCTGCACGGGCAAATCGCCTGATTTCCCGTGCGCAGCCTATCAACCCGTTTCTCAAATCAACTTTCAAGGTAGATGAATATGGCCGAAAACGCCCAGCCCGCCGACAACAAGCCCTCTTTCTCGATCGAGAAAATCTACATCAGCGACCTTTCGCTCGAAGTGCCCAATGGCGCGCAAAGCTTCCTCATCCGCGAAGCGCCGCAGGTCAACGTCAAGCTGAATACCGAAGCCGGCCCGATCGAAAAAGGCATCTTTGAAGTCAAGCTCACCGTCACCGTCGAAACCGTCCTGCCCGGCCAACGCACGCTTTTCCTGGTCGAAATCACCCAGGCCGGCATCTTCCGCATCCAGAATATCCCCGCAGACGAACTCGATATGGTGCTGGGGATCGGTTGCCCGAACATCCTTTTCCCCTATGCGCGCGAAGCGGTTTCCGATGCCATCACCCGCGCCGGTTTCCAGCCGGTACTGCTTTCCCCGGTCAACTTTGAAGTGCTCTATAACCAGTCGCGTCAGCAGCAGGCGCAAGCCGGCGGGCAGGGCGTGGTATTGCAGTGAAAGGAAACAACATGAGCCGCCATGCGATCTTCGCTGCCGCTGTTCCGCTTCTCGCGGCCAGTGGCGCGGCTCTGGCCATCGATTACGCATCGGTTGCCAGTCCCGCGATCCTTTACGAAACCTCGTCATTGCAGGCGCGCAAGCTCGCCGTCATCCGCGCTGGCACGCCGCTCGAAGTCGTTGTCACGAGTCCCGACCTGCAATGGGTGAAAGTGCGCGATCCCGCCGGCGGCATGGCATGGATCGAGGGCGGCGCGCTCAGCAGGCAACGCACCGTGATCGTCATCGCCGAACAGGCGGCGGTGCGGCGTGACGCAGCCGGCGACGCCCCCGTGGTATTCGAGGCCGTCCGCGATGTCGTGCTCGAATTCATCTCCGCTTCTCCGGATGGATGGGTCAAAGTGCGGCACGCCGACGGCGACGGCGGCTACCTGCGATTTACCGAGGTGTGGGGACTTTGAGCCCGGTGCGCATCGCGGTTTTCGGAGCGGGCGCATGGGGCACGGCACTGGCGCAGGCGCTTTCCGCCGGCCACGAAGTGTGTCTGTGGGGACGCGAGGCCGACAACATCGACGAAATGCGCCGCACGCGCGAAAACCGGCTTTTCCTGCCCGGTATCGCCCTGCGGCCGGAACTGAAATTCAGCGCAGATTTCGATCACGCCGCCGATACCGCCGGCCTGCATCTTGTGGTGACGCCGCTGGCCGGCCTGCGCGATACCGTGCGCGCCCTGCGCCAGCGGCGTTCCGGCGCCGCCGCGCCGCCGCTCCTGTGGGCCTGTAAAGGGCTGGAAGCCGGCACCAGCCGCCTGCCGCACGAAATCGTCGCCGACGAACTGGGGCAGGATGCCGCCTGTGGCGTACTCACCGGCCCGAGTTTCGCTGCCGAAGTCGGGCGCGGACTGCCGACGGCGATCGTACTGGCCTCGAAAGACCTCTCATTCGCCAACGCCTGGATACGGAAGCTGCACCGGCCGCGCCTGAGACTTTATGCCAATGACGATGTGATCGGCTGCGAAATCGGCGGCGCGCTCAAGAACGTCATTGCCATCGCTGCCGGCATCGCCGACGGCATGGGCTTCGGCCTCAACGCCCGTGCCGGACTCATCACGCGAGGACTGGCCGAAATTGCCCGTCTCGCCAAAGCTCTCGGCGGCCGCCGCGATACCCTGATGGGGCTGGCCGGCATGGGCGATCTCGTCCTTACTTGCACAGGCGACCTTTCCCGCAATCGCACGGTCGGGCTGGCGTTGGCCGCGGGCAAGACGCTGCCCGACATCCTCACCGAACTTGGCCACGTTGCCGAGGGCGTTCCCACCGCGCGCGAAGCCGCCCGGCTCAGCGACAGTCTTGGCGTCGAGATGCCGATCTGCGCCGCCATCGACGCGCTGCTGCGCGGCGAACTTGCCGCCCGCGATGCCGTGGAACAGCTTCTGGCGAGAGAGCCGAAACAGGAATGGTAGACAAGGCGCGGCAAGCGGCGCCGGTTGCGGTACTGCATGCGCCGCCATGGCAATGGTATGTGCATTTTACGACCTGCGCGCTGCGCCATGGCGTTTGGATGGGTCACGGCGGTTCGGCACAATCTGCGCTCTGGCCGCCGCCACCTTCCTTGAACCCGTTTTGCCGCCAGCCTTCATATACGACCAGCGCCACCGCATTCGACAGATTGATGCTGCGATTACCGGGACGCATCGGAATGCACAGACGTTGCGACGGCGGCAGTTCTTCCAGTATCGCCGCGGGGAGTCCCCGAGTTTCCGCACCGAAAAGCAACACATCGCCGGGCGCGTAGGCGATGCGGTCGTAGCGGACGCCGCCCCGTGTGCTAAATGCGAACATGCGCCGTCCCGTGAAATGTAAATGACATGACGGCCAGTTCCGGTGAACAGTGAGGCGCGCGAGATCGTGGTAATCGAGTCCCGCCCGCCGCAATTGGCGGTCGGAGAGATCGAAACCGAGCGGTTCGACCAGATGCAAGCGCGCGCCGCTGTTGGCGGTAAGACGAATGATGTTGCCGGTATTGGGCGGAATTTCAGGCTCGTGGAGAATGATGTCGAACATCGCCGGGGCATGAGGGCGTGGAAAACGCGAATTATGCTCGAATGCGCCATTTGCGGTGCGCGCCGGTCGTCTTCAGTTGACGGACAGATACGGATTGTTGGCGAAATTTCGTCGAACAGGCATGCGTGAAACCCCGGCGGCCCGCCTCGCGCGCCCTCAATACACCATCCCCACATTGAAATACACGGGCCGCTCCCCCTTGACCTCCTCCGGATGCTCAAGCGCCCGAGCGAAGGTCAGCGAAGCGTTGAAGCGCGGCCCTTGCGCGGTGATCTCGATAGCATTGCCGCTCATGCGTCCATGCGCCTCGCCCCGGTGCCGATTGCGCGCAATCGCCCCGACGTCCCAGGCCAGCGCCACCGAATAATCGCTCACCCAGGG
>JAISCE010000003.1 GCA_031265765.1 Azoarcus sp. | reverse complement strand
GCAGTCCTTCAGTAACTCGTCCAGTATTTCGGGCTTCTGGGTCATGACTCTGTGCTCCTTCCGCGGCTTCTCCGCCTGTTTTTCAAAATGCAGTTACACAGTTTAATTTACAGACTCACCTGCCCCCAACGGAAGTACCATCTGATAATAGAGTCCACCCACGACCGAGGAGCGGAGATGAAGAAGAGCAGATTCACGGAAGAGCAAATCATAGGTTTTTTGAAACTGGCGTCCAACACCAACCTGTAAGTCTGTCAATCGAACTGTGTAACTTCGGTTTTTCATCACAATGCCGCCACTGGCACGCGCTCTTCGCCAAACTGAATCTGGAACATTTGCAGGGCCGGCTTCCAGTGATGAATTTGCTTCCAGTTGCGCGATGCCTGCTGGATTGTCAGATACATTTTACAGACTCCTCGTTTCGCCAGTACCCTCAGTTCCACTGATTGCTCCTGTGTCAACATGATGGACAGCCCAAACAAACACGCCGCCGGGATTCAGGGGCGCACAATGACCGATTTCATGGTCTCCGCTGCGCGGGATGCCGCCATGCACGCCATCGAGCAGGCCGAAGTAATTCGATTGTCATTGACCGATCAGAAACGGTTCACCGAGGCCCTATTGTCGCCGCCGCGCCCTTCCGCCGCCTTTTACCGGCATTACGAATTCATTGAACTGGCCGGTTATTCACTCAAGTTTTTCTTGCCGCTTGCAACGGTATGACATCCCGAAAGTTTCCCCGCTCGTCTGCCGCCTGACCGCATTCAGCAGAATGCCGATGGTGCTGCCGTTATGCAGCACGCTGGCGGCAACCGGGGTAAGAATGCCGAGCGCCGCCGCCGAGAGAATGGCGGTGTTCAGCCCCACGGTGAGCCTGTAATTGGCCGAGATGCGTTCAAGAGCGGCGAGCGCCAGCGCCCTGGCATCGGCGATGCGGGCGATGTCGTCCTCGAGGAGCGCGATATCGGCGGTGAGGCGGGCGACATCGGCGCCTTTTTGCATGGCGATGCCGACGTGCGCGACGGCCAGCGCCGGTGCATCGTTGACGCCGTCGCCGACGAAGGCGATACGCGCGCCCCGCGCCTTCAATGCCTGGACGATGGCGGCCTTGCTTTCGGGCAGGAGATCGGCATGGTATTCGTCGATGCCCAGGATGGCGGCGAATTCGGCGGCGCGGCCGGCATGGTCGCCGGTGAGCATGACGATTTTCCCGACACCCAGGGCGCGCAATCGCGCGACGGTGGCGGCGCTCTCCGCGCGCAGAACGTCGCGCAAGGCCAGCACGCCCAGGAGCCTGCCGCCGAAACCGATGTAAAGCAAGGTCTTGCCGTCGCAATGGAGCCGGTCGAGCGTATCGCGGTAGGGGGAAACGTCGATGCCCTCGTCGTCCTCGATGAAATGGCGCGAGCCGACGACGATGCGCTGGCCGTCGATGATGCTGGCAACGCCGTGCGCAACGACGAATTCGACTTCCTTGTGATTGAAATGCCGACCGCTCATGGAACGCGCCGCTTCGACCACCGCCATCGCCATCGGATGAAAGTAATGTTCTTCGACCGAAGCCGCCAGGCAGATCAGGTCTTCGGCACTGTAAGAGGTATCGAACGCAATGGAATCGGTGACGGCCATGGAGCCGGAACTGAGCGTTCCCGTCTTGTCGAACACGAAAGTATCGGCTTCGGCGAGGCGTTCGAGGGCATCGGCGCCCTTGACGAGAATGCCGCTTTTGCCCGCCTGGTACATGGCGGATTTGAACGCAACCGGCGTCGCCAGTTTGAGCGCGCAGGCATAGTCGGCCTGCAATACGGCGGCGGCCCGCCGCCAGTCGGCGGAAACGGCGTAGGACGCGCCCGCGAGCGCCACGATCCAGGGTACCAGCCGGTCGGCGAGGCGCGCGGCATTGAGTTGCGCCACGCTTTTCGCGGTCAGGGACTGCTCGACATAATCGGCGATGCGCGCCACGGCAGTATGCGCGCCGACCTGTTCGGCATAGATGCGCAGACGGCCTTCTTCCACGTGCGTACCGGAGAGCGCCGTATCGCCGCGCGATTTCGCCACCGGCGCGCTCTCGCCCGTCATTGTCGCCTCATTGACCTGCGCCTCGCCGGAAAGCACGGTGCCATCCACGGGAATGATGGCGCCAGCGCCGACGATCACGGTATCCCCGACGATGACTTCGTCAACAGAGACGACAAGCTCGTCCCCCTGGCGCTCTACCCAGACTTCTTTGTCGACCGGATTCAGAAGATGTTTCAGGAGTTCATCGGATCGCCGGACGATGGATTCTTCCAGGTATTCGCCCAATTCAAGCATGAAGACGGTGGCGCTGGCCGATGCGGTATCCCGAAGCAAGAGCGAAATGCCCACCGCCGCCGCTTCAAGCGCATGGGAACCGATGCCGTTGTCGCGGAAATCGCGCGCGCCCTTGCGCAGCACCGGCAAGGCAAGACCCGCCGTGACGAGCAGACGCAAAGCCGGCGGCAATAGAAAGGCGCTGGCAAGAAGGGCGGCAAGACCACCGGGCTGGCGGCATTTGGGGGGATTCAGGAAAAGCGCCGCGCTTGCGCGAGCGGCGCTTTCCCCTGTTTCGGGCGTCAGGGCGAGCAATTGTTCGCGCAGCCGTTCGACGCCGGTGATGCCGCGATCGAACCGGATGACCAGCGCGCGCGCGCGGGGATTGATGCGCAGCCCGATAACGCCGGGCAAACCGGCAATCCGGCGGGAAAGCGCGTTCACATCGTCCGCGAAATCGCCGTGCGGACAGGAAACATAGCGAAAGCGCACGCGCGCCGGGAGACGGTGTACTGTCCATAACGCCGAAAAGCAGCGCGCGCCAGCTTTCATCGTAGAACGAACTCCCGGTTTGAAATCCCGCGCTTCAGGGCGAAGGACAGACTCCGCCCAGGCATCCATGCCGCCGTCCGGCCAGTTCCGCCGCCATCACTGGCTTGCATGTTCGTCCCGCACGACCAGCGTTCTCGCGAGCACGTCATGCCAACCGCGTTTTTTCTCGTCGAACGCGACCCAGATGAGCCCCAGGCAAAGCGGCAACATGGAAAGAATATAGCCAAGCCATCGGATAAAGAACTGCCCTGTCGATGGCTTGCCGAGCGTCCTGGCATCGACGACCTTCGCCCGCACCAACATCTTGCCCGGCGTCGTCTGCCGGGTCATCCAGAAGCCCATCGCGTAGATGAAACTGACGAACCAGCAGGCTGTGTAATACACGTCGCTCCCTATATCTGTCGACCACATCAACGCAATCAGCCCCATCGCCAGATTGTCTAAAAGCGCCGCCCCGACGCGCGGCCAAAACCCGACATATTCCACATTTGCGCCCTGCTGCACATTCTGCGACGGAGCGGGATTGCTATTTCCATTTCCATTCATGATCGGCATTGTTCGTGAAAAACCCAGTTATAGCATAGCGCCGGAAAACCCGAAAGCGGGAGTTTACCTCCACGCTTTTCCGGCACGGGACTTGCGGCGGCTACTCCCGGTTTAATCGCGTCGCTTTCCGTGTGGATTATTGCCAGAATTACCGCCCTATCCCGGACATTTTATTGTATGTTACACAGCCATAATCCGCCGGAGAAGGCTGGCAAGGCGCAAGGACGCGGCAACCCCGCCGTCCAGGGGTCTTATGCCGGCATCAGCATTCAAGGCGCGGGTTTTCCCGGTCAGTACCGTGTTTCATTTCACATCGAGGAACCAGCATGAATTCCTGCACGCATAATCCCGCCCGCCGCCGCCTGATCGCGGCTCTCGGTCTGCTGGGGCTACCTTTCGCGGCAAGGGCGGTAGAATGGCCGGATTGCAAGGAAACGCCCTATCGTAATCTAAAGCCTGTCCAGATAACTATCCGCGACCATGTCGTATTCATCGTCGACCCCAAGGATCTTCACAGAAACGATAGAACAGGTTCAAGAGATATGTACCTCTCCGGCCATTTGCGTTATCCCGTCCAACTCACAGACGCCAAAACCTCAAAATCCTACACTGCGTATATGTTGAAGCCGGTTTCTTCGCGCGACGGGACAGGGAACTGGGCAATTGCTTTACCCAAGGCGCTTACGAAACACTTCAATACTGAAGATAACGTGCACAACGACGTTATTTTTTCCATTCAGGATGATTATGGCATGGTTTATGAGTCTGGCCTGCGGCAGAAGGGCTTCCCCATATCGGAATATGCCGCAATGAACAAATTATTCCGTTGCAGGAATGCGCGGGAACTGACGATCACGATGTATTACAGGAATAACCGCGCCGTTGTACGCCAGCAGCTCATAGGAAAAATCTCGACCTCGCTGGATGAAGAAGAAGACCGGCATCCGGCAAACATCGTGCTGGGTGAAATGAGAGAAAAATGGGCAGCGGTCATGGAAAAATACCAGTGTGACAACCCTACCAACGAACTCCCCTGTTACCTCACCACCGCCGCCGTCGGCGCGGTGGGACTGGCCGACGATTGCTGGGAACTCCAGACCCTGCGCCGTTTCCGGGATACGGTACTGCAAAGAACGGCGGTCGGGCGCAGGTTGGCCAGCCGTTACTATCGCTTCGCGCCGCGTCTGGTCGCGGCCATTTCCCGCCGCGCCGACGCCAGGACGATATGGCTCAAAACCTGGGCCTTCGGCATCCTCCCCGCCGCCCTGTGCGCCCGCGTCGGCTTGAACGGCGCGGCAACCTTCATCTACAAGAGGATGACGCTCGCCCTCCTCAAGATGGCGCGACCGTTCCCGATAGCGGCGGATGCCGCGCACGCCCAATCCGCCCGTTGAGGAGAATTTGCCATGTCACGATCCGTTCGCCATCTTTTTTGCGCCGCGCTTTTTCTAACCGCTTCCATCCCGGCCTTCGGTGTGGATTTTCCGTTCGGGCTGACCCAGGAAAAATACACCGCGAGCGCCGTTTCCGATGAAATCTGCACGGGTGAGTTCGCGGGGGGCGCGCGTCTTGCCGACTGGCGGGACATAGAGCGCCATTTCAACGAGAAAAAGACGCTTTACGATTTTTTCCGGAATCTGGAATTGAAGGAAAGAGAAAACGCCTACGTCACCCTGGATGGAAAGGGGGCGGGCGTCTACTACGCCACGCGGCACAATGGAAACAAGCCGGAGTCCTATCGGGCCCAGGCAACCATTTTTAAACACCTCCTGGATTTGGGCGCCGAAAATCAGAAAAAATCCCACGACAAGGCGCTTTGCGTATCGACCACTGGCGGGGAACTGTCAAGGCTGGCGCAGCTGGAGGGAACCGCCGCGGCCATCGTGGCGCGAAGGGAAAATTTTTCGTTCAGGGCCGGCAAGCGTTCATATGCTCCGACGTCAATGAAAGACACGGACTGCATGAAAGAATATGGAGAAGGGTGGCGGCTTGCCGATTGGCGGGACGTCGAAGGCTATTATAATGAAACGCGGTCATTGGACGATTTTTTCCAGAACGTGGAATTTGCGCACCGGAAATTCGCGGGGGTTGATATCAAGGCGCTCTACATCACGGTAGACGGCATGCATCGTCGCGCCAGGTTCGTACAAAGAAATAGCAAGCCCGGACAACCGGGTACCCTCGTCGAGAAGACCGATCCGAAAGATCACTTTACCCTCATGATACGTGCACCCGACACGCCTTCACTCTCGAGTTATGATCTTGCGAGAGACACGCCCATTGGCGAACATCTCGCTGTGGGCATAAGTTTTGACGACCAATATATGCCCATGTTGTGCAAAAAAGGCGCTGCCATCCGGGCGGCTGTCCCCGTTGCCGATATTCCTGGAGGCGCGAAAAACCCGAAGGCTCCGCGCTGCCTGACCGAATGCCCAAGCCGGTATTGTATGAATAAACAGGAAAAAATGGGCTGTCGTCCAAGACTCGTGGATCCCATCTGTAAAAAGGATTGCGGATCATCGCCATTTTGTTTGAAGACGCAGCAACGAGTATGTAAGTAAATCCCGACGCGCCCTCGTTTCCGTTATCGATCAAATACGTCGTCGACAAACACATCGATAACGACGGCTGAAACGGACGGAACGGTCGAAACATCAATGGCTGGCTGGCGGCCCTTCGCCCGTTTTTTCCGCTTCGACTCCCGCCTTGATGTCGGCCATCTGCTCACGCAATTCCGCCAGGCCGCCAGCAAGGTTGCCATATAGTTCGATGCCGCCTTTCAGGATTTTGGCGCGCAATTCTTCGTTCGAAAGAACGTAGACCGCCGCCGCGCCCACCGCCGCGCCGATCAGGAATTGCTCGGACGAACGTTCGCGCAGCCATGTTCCCAACCCGCCGAAAAAGCCGGACGCGGCGGCGCCCGCGCCATTGAAACCGTTTGCGAAGCGGGCGGCCTTGCGGGCTTTTTTGGCTTTACCTTTCTTGCTCATGAAAACTCCTTCGGATCATGGTTTTATCGGAATCGAGGCTCGATGGCCGGAATGGCGGGGCTTCGCCGGGCAGCAAGCGTTGCAGCGCATGGACGCTGGCCACCGCCCCCATCGCCGCCAGCGCCGCGCGGAAATAACGACGCCGTTGCAGCGCATCCGCCGCCATTGTGACCGCCGCCAGCACCACGCCGCCTTGCAGGGCCGTGCGCGCGGCAGCACGATCCAGCCTGGGACCGCCGTCCCGCGCGACGGCGGCCACGATGCCGCTCACCAACGCCCCGCGCACGAAATCGTTACCGGCACTGCGCTGCGAAAACGGTTTGTACGTCTTTTTTTTCTTCATCCCCGTTCCTTCTTTCCCCGGGATTTGGGGGACGCCGCCGCCTCGTCCTCCGCATCCGCCGCCTGCGCCGCTTCGTCCGTACCGGCGGGCGACGCCGCATCGGCGTCGGATGCGCCGGAAGCAAGGCGGTCGCGCCATTGCTCGCTCGATTGCCGGATGACATCCAGGCTGGAAACGGCGGTCTGGCGGATCTTCCGGCTGGCGTTTTCCATGGCTTCGCTTATGCCCTGACGGGTTTTCGCCTTGCGAACAAGACCGGCAGCCGAAGCGCCGACGAAGATACCCGCCACGAAAGGTAATAGGGGAAACATCGTTTTCTCCTTATATATCAATGGACTGTAGACATCCATCCCGCAAGCGGCCCAACAATGCCACGGCTTCCGGCGAAGTCCGGTTCGCCAGAAGATCGGGCCAGGCCCGATCCGGGATGGTCTGGTTGTCGTATTCCACGGTAACGGAACGCGCCAACCTGTTCAGTTGAATCCGGCGGATACCGGGAACAGCGCCGAGGGCGCTGCCGAAGCGCCCGGCCTCGATGCCGGCATGCCCGATCTGGCGCAGGGTTTCCGCGCCAATGCCCAGCTTCAGGCGAATCCGCCCTGGAATGTGATGCGCGATGGCAACCAGGGCAATGTAGCGCCGCAGGGATTCGAGGGTGGCCGCGCTCGATTGTCCGGACATTTTCAAGATGCGATCCTGCCGCGATGAAAATAAAGGTGCAGACCCAGGCAAGCGGCGAACAGACAGCCGGAAAGCGCATGCACGCGCCGCGCCCGCCCGGTTGCCAGGGCGAAGGTGGCCGCAAGGCTCAGCAGCATACCGTATTTTGCATAGCGATTCACCGCTGCTTCGCGGTCCCGTCCGGCGCGCAGGGCCTTGAGTTCGGCGGCGACGATGCCGTCGATGGCGCTTTCCATCGCTTCGGCGGGGATGGCGGCGGCATCGTAGTACACGACGAGCGAAGACGCGGCGGTATTGGCATCGACACGCGCAATACCGTCGAGGGCGAGGAACGCGGCTCGCAAATGCCCGCTGTGCCGGGCGCTGGCAAGCGCCTTGTGGCGAATGCGGATGCGGCCGGGAATGGAAGAAACGATCGATGGCATGAAATGATCCTCGCCGGACAATCCGGCAATGGAAATTATAGGCAATCAGGCCGAAGCTTTCCTCTTTGCCGTCTTGTGTTCTCCGAGCCAGCCCCGGCGCAGTTCCGCGGCCTTCCTGCCCGCCCGCTCGTCTACGCGCAGCTTGATCGTGTCCGCAGGCGCAACACCGAGTTCGACCTCGAAGCGCATCAGTTCATCGCGGCGGAAAGCATGGATTTCCACCCGCTCGCCCGCGCGGCGGCGGCTGAGCAGTTGCTGTAGCTTGTCGCTATCGACCCGCAGACTGTCGACGGCGATCAATACGTCTCCCGCCGAAAGCCCCGCCTTTTGCGCCGGGCCATCGTCATAGGCGGTGGCAATGCGGGCTTCTTTGCCGCTGGCAAGCCCGATGCCAAGCGCCGGCGCGGGATTTGCCGCTTCGGCCTGCCATTGCACGCCGAACGGCTTGAGCTGTTTTTCCAGTGCCAGATCGCCGACGCTTTCCACCGTCCGCCGCAGCCAGCGTGCGAGCTTGCCCCCGCCGACTTCGCCAACCGCGTCGAAAATGCCCTCCTCCGGCACGCCGATGCCGCCCAGACCATAGCGCCGCCACAACACCCGCATCACGTCATCGAGGCTGCACCCGCCCCCGCTGCCTGCGCGCAGCCGCAGATCGAGCATGAGCGCAATCAGCGCGCCCTTGGTGTAGTAGCTGACGATGGCATTGGGCGAGTTCTCGTCCTGCCGGTAATAGTGTGTCCAGGCATCGAACGAAGACGCCGCAACGCCCTGCCGGTACCGCCCCGGCGTTTTCAGCAGCGACGTAACGGTTTTCGCCAGCAAACCAAGGTAATCGTCGACACCGATCACCCCCGCGCGCACCAGGGCGAGATCGTCATAATAAGAAGTGATCCCCTCGAACGCCCATAACAGCCGGGTATGATTTTCGCGCGCAAGATCGTAGGGCATGAAAGCCGCCGGCTTGATCCGCTTGACGTTCCATGAATGGAAATACTCGTGGCTGCACAGGCCCAGATAGGTCTTGTAGCCCTCGGAGGCCCCCTTCATGCCGGGATAAGGCAGATCGCCGCGGCGGGCGATGAGGGCCGTCGAAGCGCGATGTTCGAGCCCGCCATAACCCTCGCCCACGACTCGCGTGAGAAAGAGGTAGCGCGCCATCGGCGGCGGCGCGCCGAAAAGCGCGATTTGCCACTGGCACACGCGGGCGAGATCGGCCTTGAGCCTTGCCATGTCGCAATCGTGGCGACCGCTGAGCACGATGTCATGCCTCGCGCCGCACGCCTCGAAACCATCGAGGGTGAATGCGCCCATCTCGACCGGATGGTCGATCAGTTCGTCATAATCGGCGGCGCGGTAAAGGCCGAAGCCATACGCCGCCGCCGCGCCGGGTTCGCCTTTGGCTCTCGGCAGGGCGGTCGCCACGCGCCAGTTTTCCGCGCCGCTCGATGGCGGCTGGATGTCTATCAGGCAAGGCGCGCCTGTCTGCCCCTCGACGGCGAGAAACACGCTGGAACCGTTGAAAAAACCGTGCGTCCGGTCGAGATGCGCGGCGCGCACCGACAAATCCCAGGCATAGACCTCGTAGATGAGAGACAAGGCTTGCCCGTGCGGAACGCCCGCCGCCCGCCATGTGTGCTTGTCCAGCTTGACGAGCGGCACCGCCCGCCCGGCGGCCTCCGCCCTCAGGCTCACAATATGGCGCGCGAACTCGCGGATCATATAACTGCCGGGAATCCACACCGGCAGGCTGAACCGCTGCCCGCCCGGTTCCGGCTCCGGCACCGTGCAGCGAACCTCGAATAAATGCGCCTCGGGGCGCGAAGGATGAATGGCGTAGCGAATACAGGACATGAATTTGTCCGCGCGAATGCGGATTCGATTGCGGGAATGTTACGATAAAATCGTATTTCGACGCCGGACGTTTTTTCACGAAGCCCCTATGCCCACCATCATCACTCATGCCGCGCCCGCCCTGGCCCTGGGATCGGCTCTCGGTTTTCGCCGCATTCCGCCACGCCTTTTCTGGGCCGCCGCCTTCTGCACCATCCTCCCCGACTTCGACGTGATCGGGTTTCGCCTCGGCGTGAATTACGCCGACTTGCTCGGTCACAGGGGATTTTCCCATTCGCTGCTGTTCGCCGCGCTCTGCGGCGTCCTGGCCTGGACAGCGGCGCCATTCCTGCGCTGCCGGCGCTGGCTGGCCTTCGCGCTGGCCTTCGCCGCCGTCGCCAGCCACATCGCGCTCGATGCCGCGACGAGCGGCGGACTGGGCGTAGCCGCTTTCTGGCCGTTCTCCGACGAACGCTATTTCCTCCCGTGGCGACCGATCCGGGTTTCTCCCCTGAATCCGCGCGTCTTCATGAGCGGGCGCGGCCTTGCCGTGCTGCAATCCGAATTCCTGTGGGTGTGGCTGCCCTGCCTGACGCTCGCGGTCACGACGCGGCTCTGGCTGTCGCGGCGGCTTTGATGGGTAAGTTCAACAATGCGGTATCGCGCCACGAGGCGGAAGTCGCCGATTCAACGACGTAATCGAATACCGACCGAATACCGGCGAAACGACTTTGCTCGTCTGTTTATCCATCAACTCCATTTACCATACCGTTCAAGGTTATTGCGCAACACATCCGGCTGCGTAAACGCCTGCCATCCATATTCGATCCGTTTGACAGAAGCAGCTTTGGATTCCACATAAAAACTCTCCTGCATCGTTCCGTATGAAAATATAATGTCCGCGTAATCCACGTAACGTTCCTGCCCGCTCTTGCTGTCGAAAAAACCAAGGCCGACGTGATGGCGTACCCCTATGATGGCAACGACAATAAGAACAAGCATGATTCCGGCTATAACAAGGAAAACGGGATGCAGGAAAATAGGGTCTGTTTCCGAGAACATAAATAGTTGCCTCCATGAACGTATTGTCACTCAAAGTATACATATTTTGTGTAGGCAAAGCAACCAGGGCCATTGCACATGGTGAGCGCCTATGCCAACAGTCTCGGTGAAGTTTCAGAATGCAAACCATTTCAGCCCGGCCAACACTTGCATATCCGTCAAGGAACCGAATTCGGTACGGCGAGAGCCGAAATTTTTATTGATGATCGCGAAGGCGGAGACTTTCGCGCCCAATGACTTTTCGCCATAAAGCATGGCCGCGGCGCTGCCGTCGTCGGCATTGACGGTAAGCTCGGCGCGCCAAATGAGGTCGGACACTTGTGGGTTGCTCTGCCAGGCGAGCCAAAGATAGTTGCGACCGAGCAGACGGGAGCTAGAGCCGAGCAGTTGCCCGAGGGTACGACCGGCGGTTGCGGTATCCGCCGGAAACATGGCGCTGGCGCGCTCGGCGGTGTCGAACCAGGCGCGGCGCTCCGAGCCGGAGAACCCGCCTTGGTCGTGAAGATATTCAAGAAAAACGATTCTTCCGCTCTCCTGGGTGTAGCTGGCTCCGAGCAGGCCGGCGCTCCTGCGCTGCGCCGGAAGATCGAGCGCCACGACGCCGCCCGAAGTGGGACGCAGGCGGTACGGCTGCCGACCGTTGCCGAATTCGCCGTACATCACCCATGCATCGTTGGGTGAGTACTGGGCAAACGCACCGATGAAAAAAGCCTTGTCCTCGGCCTCTCCCTTTTCCGTAGGCTTCATCAGCACCAGGCTCGCCAGGTAATCGCTGCCTTGGCGGTCGAATTTGAGGAAGGCCGATTGGCGGTTCGGCCCTGCCGCCGGCACCGCGTGGGTCGCGGCGACGTATCCGATGGTCGTTCTGCTTTGACCGTAACCGACGGTGGCACGCGCGAGATCGATGCCGTGAGTCAACGCCAAGGGATCGGTGCGCCCGGAGTCGAAATACCAAGGGTTGCTCGGCGAGCGGAAATTTGCCGGCCCCCAGGTCAGCCGCTCGCGGCCCAGGACGAAAGTATTCATGCCGGACTTGCGTCGCACGAACCCTTGGGCGAGGCGTAGCCGCCCATCGGTGACAAGGTCGCCGTCGTTCCGGACAGTGGAGGCTTCTTCGACCAAATGCGGTGCAAGCAGGACGTCGAAGGCGCCGAAATCCTTGCGCAGGTCGAGCCGTGCCTCGGTAACGCCGCGCCAGAGCGGTAACTCGGCGATACGATTGCCAGGATTCAACAAGCTGTGCGAGACACGTTCTTGGTAGGCGCCGTATATCCAGGCTTCGAGCGAGGCGTCGAAGAAAGCCGCGGGTATTTCGGGCTCGGCCTCGTTCGCCAAGCTGGTTCCAGGATGGCCGGAGAGCGTCGTGGCGATCGCCGCTGCCAACACGACCGCCGCGCGTTTCATTGCAGGTTCGCCACGTCGAATTCGGAAGCGGGAATCTCGCGCACCTCGATGTCACTGTATCGCAGAGTGGTACGCGCATCGCTTGCCGCGTCGGTGATATGCATCATGCTTACGAATGCAATTTTCTTCCCGCCGAGATTGACGACGTTGGCGTACTCGAACCGCGCGGATTTGATCGGTTTGCACGAAGGTGAGAGGAAGTCCGCCTTCACGGCGACGCCACGCGCTACCGAGACCCAATAGGTGATTCGGTCGTATGTCGTGCGCTTGTGCCGGGCGGACAGATCGAGCACATGGCACTGCTCCTCGCCGCAGGGTTCGTCGCGCAGGAAGGTCGCAGCGTAGTCTTGGGCGTAATGGGTCGCGGCGATGTCGCCGATCGCAGCCTGCCCGGTCAGCCGCATCCGGGGAGAGATGGCGACGGGCTTGCGCAGGTTCGGCTTGGTCATCCACATGTTGCGATCGACCTGCAACATCTTGTTGCCCTTGCTGTTGGCTGGTTCCAGGATTTCGGCCAGACTCGCCTCGCGAGCGGCTTTCACCCGCAGGCGGTAATCGGGGATGGGGTCGTCTCCTGCCGCGCCAGTGCTGGAGGCATGAATGTTCCATACCAACCCGGGGATGCCTCCACCACGCGCTTCATCGGCATTCGTCACCCAAGCCGCGGCTTCGGCGTCCCGCGCCCGCTCCACGGATGGCTTTCCGCAAGGATGCGCTTGTGCTTCGGTATCCTGCGCCGCCAGCGATACAGGGCAAAGATGAACAAGAATCAAGAGAGCAACCCGTTGCAATGTCGTATTCATACATGTCCAAGGGAAGAAATGATCGGAGCGCGCGTTGCACGTCGCGCCGGAACGATGGCGGCAAGGGTTGCGAGCGCGGCCAAGGCCAAGGCGACGACGATCGTGGGCAGCGGATCGAAGCCGACGTAAAGCTGGACATCCCGCGACAGGCTCGGCGGGACGTAGCGCACATCCAGCGCGTTGACGCCCAAGCGCACGAGGAAGGTGAGCGCGATGCCAGCGAGCAGGCCGACGACGATCAGCAACACCGACTCGGTGAAGAACAGCCGCACGACGCTCACGCGCCGGACACCGATCGCACGTAGCGTACCGATCTCCCGCGTTCGCTCGATCACGGCCATGCCCATTGCATTGGCGATGGACAATACCACGATCGCCAGCACCACGCCCAGCAATAGCCCGAACATCATGTCGAACATATTTCTTACCTGACGATAGAACGGCGATTGTTCCTGCCAAGTAATCATCTCGGTTTGCAGATCCACCCGCGCCAAGGCGTCCGAGAGGGTGTCGCGCAATGAGTTCATGAACGCATCGTCAGGTGTGGGCGTCGTGTACATCGCTTCCTCGGCCGCGCGGCCTTCGAGCGTTGGCGCATTCACCGCAGCGGGCAGCAGCACGGTCAGCGCCTCCGCCTTTCCCACCGCGTCCAGTTGGTCTCGGGCCAGGTCGAGCGGCATCGTCATCCATTTGTCGTTGGTGGCAAGGTTGCCCGTGTCGACGGTGGCCTCGACATCGATATCCGCCATGTTGGCTTGCCCGTGTATGGTGTTGACCAAAATGGAAGCGCCGTCGCCCACCTTCAGCCCCAGAATACCGGCCAGGCCCGAACTCAGGACGACGCCACGGGTGCTGTTCTCTTGCAAGACGCCGGGGACGCCCCGGAACGGCCCGCGCAACAGGAGCATATCCGCAGGATTGACGCCGTTGGCGACGAAAATGGTGCTGTTGCGACCGTTGGAAACCAGCCCCATGACGTTCATGCGTTCGACGACGCGAGCGCCTGGCGCGACTTTCTTGACGGTCTCGCGAACCTGGACAATTTCCGCCTCGGTAAACAAGTAGCGCGCAGGGTGCAACTTGCCCTCGGTACGCCAGCCAGCTTTGTTGATCGTCAAGTGACCGACGAGGTCGCTGTGGATGGCGATGTTGGCAAGTCCCGTGTAAGTGGCACGCTTGTAGCCGGCAAATACCGCTACGGCAGTAAACCCGAAAGCGATGCTGGCCACGGTTGCGAGACTGCGTCGCCGATTACGCCACAGATTGCGCCAAGCCATGGAGAGAAAGCCGCGCCCGGTCATGACGTCGCCCTTGCCGCATCGTACCGTTCGTTGGAGATCACGCCGTCGCACAATCGCAACTGCCGAGGTACGCGATCGAGCAGGCGCGGGTCGTGAGTGGTGAAGATGCAGGTCACTCCGGTTTCCTCGTTGAGCCGTTCCATGAGGCCGATGACTTCATGGCCAGTGACCGAATCGAGGTTGGCCGTGGGTTCGTCCGCGATCACCAGTTTCGGATGTCCGGCCAAGGCGCGCGCGATCGCCACCCGCTGTCGCTGCCCGCCGCTCAGTTGATCCGGTCGGAAGTCCCGTAGCTTTTCGAGTCCGACTTTGCGGAGCCACTCATCGGCCCGCTCGCCGATCTCCGCCTCGGTGAACCTTCGACATTGCAGCGGCAGCATGATGTTTTCGCGCGCACTGAGCACGGGAATGAGATTGAAACTCTGGAAAATGAAACCGATCTTTTGGATACGCCGGTCGGAAAGTTCGTCGTCGGAGAGCAAGGCCACGTCCTCGCCGTCGAACAGAACCCTTCCCGCGTCGGCAGTATCGATCAAGCCGAGCACGTTCATCAGCGTAGACTTACCGCTTCCGGACGGCCCCCATATGGCGAGAAACTCGCCAGACATGACTTCGAGATCGACTCCACGCAGCGCGCGAATCCGCGTTTCGCCGAGCAGGAATGTGCGCTCGACGTGTTCAAGAGTGAAAAGGGGCATGTGTTGATCCATGAAGACGAGCGTTGCGGCTCATCCTTGGATATTGCGCGAGCAGCAAGGTTTTGTCGCGCAGCTCTTCATTTCCGCTCCTTCTTGCCGTTGGGCGAACTCTACTATCAACTGGTACTTGGTTTGGGGGGCAGGTCACCGCGCTGCCACCAAAGAGCAAACCAACGTTGAGGACGTTGCTGGCGATGTTGAAGTCGGTCAGCATGTGTCTGTCCTCCGTGGAACCGACATGGTATCGCACTACCGGCGTGCAATCTCAGGTATAATCGGTAACTCGTAAACAGAAGAAGTGGATAGTCTTATGGGCGCATATGCCAGAACGAATGTGGTCGAGTCGAAGACAGCCTCTGTTTCGCGCCTCCAGCGTGATGCGGAAGCTCATGTAGTTTGTGAAGACAACCTTAAGTTCATGCGAGATCAGCCGAATGAGTCCATGAAACTCATCGTTACATCGCCGCCATACAATCTTGGCAAGGAATATGAGGAGAGGCGCTCGCTGGATCGATACATCAACGAGCAGACAGCTTGTATCGCCGAAACCGTCCGGCTGTTGCATCCGAACGGATCGATTTGCTGGCAGGTGGGCAATTATGTCCACAAAAGCGAGATTTTCCCGCTCGACGTCATTCTCTATCCCATCTTCACGAACCACGGGCTTCATCTGCGTAATCGCATCGTCTGGACATTCGGTCACGGCCTGCATTGCCAAAACCGCTTCTCGGGCCGTTATGAGACAATTCTGTGGTTTACAAAATCAAAATCGGACGACTATACTTTCAACCTTGATCCGGTACGCGTTCCATCCAAGTATCCCAAGAAAAAGCACTTCAAAGGGCCGAAGAAAGGCGAGATTTCCAGTAATCCGCTGGGCAAGAATCCCTCTGATGTGTGGGACATTCCGAACGTCAAATCCAACCACGTCGAAAAGACCAGCCATCCCTGTCAGTTCCCGGTAGGACTGGTTGAGCGATTGGTGCTGGCGCTGACGAACAAAGGCGACCGCGTCCTTGATCCCTATGTTGGCGTCGGTTCATCAGTCATTGCTGCACTCAAACACGGGCGTCACGCCTATGGTTGCGATCTTGAGCAGGAATACGTCGATATTGCGTGGGAACGCATTCATCAGTTACGTGCTGGAACCCTCAGGACGCGCCCCATGAACAAGCCCATTTATGATCCGAATAGCAAGGCAACGAATGAAACTCAACGGTACATATGATCATCACAACGGTGTAACCGAGTGGCAACGCCGCGATTTGTATGAGTGGCTGACGGACGTGTTTGAAGCTCCCGCCGTCAAGATCCAGCGGCAGTGCACGCCCGCGATTCGTGAGCACGTAAAAAACGAATTCATCAATGAAGGCTGGGCGATTGACGTTCGGCTCGATCAGAAGCATCAATTAGCCGTCACGGCGCTCAAGGACGATCTCGCCTTCCAACTCCAGACCGGCAACATGAGCCGTGCGCCGTATGACCTGTTGAAGTTGCAATTCCTGTTCTCGATGAATAAGATTCAGGCAGCGGCGCTTGCGCTTCCAACATCCACGGCAGCCAAGATCATTGGTGACAACATCGCCAACGCTGATCGCGTGGGCCGCGAGTTGAAGCTGTTCGACCGCGTGATCACCGTTCCCATCAGTGTCGTTGCTTTCGATTAGGGGAAGTACATGTCGAAATACGAAATCAAACTGACGCCGAGGTCGGAGCGCGAAACAATTATCCAAAAACGTTTAGAGTCAGCAACGAAGACGGATACGCTTTGGGACTTCAGGGGTGAGAAGATGATACTGAAGGTCGTCAAACTTCAGGTCGATCTGCCGGTCTACCGAATGGCGAATTGCCGGACCTATTCCGAGCAACAAGATGTAATCGCCAAGAACAATCTCGGTTCCGAATATTTCGTCAAAGGGCAGGAATCGAGTACGGTTCAGTCCGTACAGCATGCCATCCTCGCCAGACTGGCGCGGAAAGAAGCGACTTCGGTTTCGCCGATTCTCGACGTGTTGGAAACCGAGGGGCAACGTGATCCTATCCTGATCACAAGTACTGGTGTCGTTGTAAATGGCAACCGCCGTCTCAGCGCCATGCGGGAATTGTATGCGGCGAACGAGACAGTCAACTCTGGATATGCTTATGTGGAATGCATGGTACTTCCGGCAGACACGACGCCAGACGAGATCGACGACATCGAAGCCAACGAGCAAGCGCGCCCGCAGACGAAGCTGGAATATGACTGGATCGGCGATGCTCAGCTCGTGCGGCGCCAGGTCAACAAGGGGCGCACCCCAAAGATGGTCGCTGCCCAGCTTCGCCGCAGCGAAGCCGATGTCAGAAACCTGCTTCAGTCCATCGAAGAAGCCGATCAATATTTGAATGAATGGGCGAAGAAGCCGGGTCAGTATTCCATCGTGAGTGGCGACGGCGAGCAGATTTTCGCTGACTTGCCAAAGCGCCTCGCCGGCCAGAGTATCCCACTGCAAAACGCCAGTCGCGCTATTGCATGGTCGTTGTTCGATAACCGGGACAAGGTTCCAGGGCGTGTCTATGGGTACAACGCCGCTTTCGGGAAACTCGCACCTGTGGTTTTGGCGAACATGGCCGAGCAGCTCAGCTTGTCCATTACGGAACAATCAGACGGTGAAGACGACAACTCTTTCTCCGTCAATATCAATAGCGATACTGACAGCGAGGATTACTCCGAGATTATTGCCGCGCTCAAAAGCGAAGAGACGTGTGAGGATGCCGTCGATGCGCTGATCGAAGCATGCATCAGCGCGGTGGAACGCGACCGAGGTCAACGATCCAAGGGCGCGGTGCTCAAGGCGCTCGTGCAAGTACACGCGAAGCTTGCCGGACTTGATCTCTCGATGGCGGGAATCGGCACCTATGCCGCCATTGGCAAGCAGCTGGAATCGATCCGTGAGCTTGTACGCAAGTTCGAACACAAACTAACGACGCTGAAAAACTCACCGCCCGTCGAGACCAAAGAATGAAGGTGACCGGGTGAACGAGCCTGTCTGTATTGCGGTTGAGTATCTCATAGGGAATACTGGACGTTTCGTGATCGCACCGGAACATGCCTCCGCGCCGGCTTGGTCACGCATTCGAACACTCGTCGTTTCCAGCAATCTTGAGGCTACGATTACGCAGACAGCGGTGCAGTTGGCGTGGCCCGACGTGCTCAACATCGTGCGCGAGTTTGGCTCGAAAACCTTTCAGCGCGCGCTCAATTTCCGTTTTCGCCCTGACGCAAGCGCCGCCGGGCGGCTTCAGGCGTTTTCTACCGAGGTACGAAGCGCCCGCGCGTCGCAGCATGCGATTACTCCAGCTCGCACGGTTGAGCAGATTGAAGCCGACCTTGCGACAATGGGCTTCACACGCCGCAAGCTCAAGGAGTTTCAGCTGCGCGACCTCTTGCATCTCGTTACGCTTTCGAACGGCGCGAACTTCTCCGTACCTGGCGCAGGTAAAACGACGGTGACGTTCGCCCTGCATCTGCTTGTCAGAACGCCGGGCCAGCATCTATTCGTGGTTGCACCGAAATCGGCTTTTCAGGCATGGCGCGATATCGTGAGTGAATGCCTTGCGGATGATGCGCCAAAGGCTGTTGTGGAGCAATTCACAGTGCTGGACGGACGCGAACAGGAAACTGCCCAAGCCCTCGCTTCGGGGATAACGCGGTTCCTGATGTCGTATGATCTGATGATTCGCCAGCAGGCGGTCATTGCCACACACTTCGCTACGCATCCTGTCCATCTCGTGTTGGATGAAGCGCACCGGATGAAGGCTGGGACGCTTTCGCAGCGTGGTGCGTTCCTTCTGAAGATCGCTACGCTGCCCGTGCGGCGGGATATCCTGACCGGAACACCGATGCCGCAATCCGCATCCGACATTGAATCCCAGCTAGACTTCCTTTGGCCCGGACACGGGCTTGGCGTCCAAGTGATACGCGGAAAGTCGCCGCGTGAAGTGCTGGGCAAGCTGTATGTGCGGACAACCAAGCAGGAACTGGATATTCCCGAGGCAACCCGCAAGTTTCTCGACGTAGACATGAAACCGGGACAGCTTGCGCTTTACTCGATCGTGCGTAGCGAATTTCTCAGCCGATTCGCATCGCAGATCAATCGCAACATGGGGCAGGCGCAGATCATGAAGGCGCGCCGTTCCGTGATGCGGCTACTTCAGCTCTCTGTGAATCCCAGCCAAGCACTCAGCGCGATGGGGAACGACGATTACAAGATATCGTCGGGCATTGCGGACGCCGTGATTGAGGAAGGCCATTCGGCGAAGCTCACCGCTGTCATGGATCACGCGCGCGCCCTTGCGCACAATAGCGAAAAAGTCGTGATCTGGACGATTTTCACCGATACGATCCGCAGCCTTGCATCCGCGTTGGCCGACCTCAACCCGGTCGTGCTACATGGCGGTGTCCCTTCGGGTTCGCCAGCCGATCTTGACACGCGCGAAGGCCATGTTAGGCGTTTCCATGTCGATCCGAACTGTCAAGTGTTGATCGCCAATCCGGCTGCGGCTGGCGAAGGGATCAATCTCCACACCGTTTGCCACAACGCGATCTATGCCGATCGCAGTTACGTCTCGACACACTATTTACAATCCATCGATCGTATCCATCGTCTTGGTTTGCAACCCGGGCAGAAGACGTGCATATTCGTTTATCGCTCCAAAGCTCCCCGCGAAGTGGGGAGCATCGACCTTTCCGTGAGCCGCAGGCTTACCAAGAAGATACGCAACATGCAGCAACTCTTGGACGATCCTGATCTGCACAAGATTGCACTCGACGAGGAAGAAGCTGACGATCCGGTCGACTACGACATCACACCGGATGATCTCATCGATTTAATCCAAGAGCTGGAAGGCAAGGCTGCACCCTCTACAGGCGATGAATGAGTATCCCGACAGCTGAAAGTATCTTCACGCTCTCAGCTTTTGAGGGTGTCCGGCTGATCCGCATTTATGCGGCTAGGCAGCCAGAGGTGCCAATTGAAAAGTTACTTCCGATCATTGAGCACATCGAGTCTGACGCACCAAACCTTGATTTACAAGCGTCGCTGTACCTGCACGGGCTTATTGGGATGGAATGCCCATTGCACGGAAACGGCTTCTACCAAGCTTGCATTACCGCCATTGTTACGAAGCACCAGCCCAACTGGTGCAAGGCAATGAAACAAGGGCGCATACGTTTTCTTGATTCCCTCAAACAAGACGATAGGGACATATTCATCGCTGCTGGACTCGCCAGAGAACCACCGCCCCTTGAAGTTGTCATGTGGTGGGACACTGTCTCGGGCTACGTGCGCACGCTTACCGATATCGAGAAGATGGAGCTGGCACGCGAAGCAGAAGTACTGTCGCTGGAGTACGAGCGCCGACGGCTCAAAGCACTTGGTATCGACAAGAAACCTAAATGGAAAGGACTCGACGATAATTTCGCGGGTTATGACGTTTTATCTTACGACATTGGCGAATTTGCACCCATTAATCGAATGATTGAAGTGAAATCCACTGTTTCATCACCGTTGCGTTTCATCATTAGTCGAAACGAATGGGAGCAAGCAGCAAAATTCGGGGCAGCATACCTTTTTCATATTTGGGACATGCAGAAGACACCGCCGATCCTTTACGAGCGCACGTCCGCACAGGTGGCTGCGCACATCCCGACAGACAATGAAAAAGGGAAGTGGAAATCTGCTGAAATTCCTCTTGGCATTTAGTGCCTAATTGCATAAATTTCGTAAATTATTTACGAGTTGCCCAGCGCGGATATCGCGCTTTCGCCAGCCACATTGCGCTCGATGCCGCGACGAACGGCGGACTGGGCGTAGCCGCTTTCTGGCCGTTTTCCGACGAACGCTATTTCCTCCCGTGGCGACCGATCCGGGTTTCTCCCCTGAATCCGCGCGTATTCATGAGCGAGCGCGGCCTTGCCGTGCTACGATCCGGGTTCCTGTGGGTATGGCTGCCTGTCACGACGCGGCTCTGGCTGCTGCGGCGGAATAGGAGAAATGGGGGTCACTGATGGTAAAATTTTACCAAAGACTGCGCTTTTGCTCTGCTCCCGAGCTTTCACGTTGAGCGTTATGGGACATTTAGTCACCGGACTCATTTCAATATCTAATCATCTCTCGGTGTTTGCACGAGAACGTTCATTACATACGCCAGTTCCGCTTACCCAAGGATTAGAGATACTTCCATTACGCGACAAGGATATTGATTCTTTTTTAAAGCCACCACTAACCGGGTGCCCGAAAGGCTTCAGATATCTTTTCGAGCAATTGAGTCTGCTTCCTCCAGTGCCCCCATCATGTACTTTGAAACTGAGTACCATGGCGGTACGGGCGGCCAAGGGGCAGCTGTCTATGCCAATGGAGCGACAGTGTTTGGCCCTACTTGGGACGAGTTCGGCCCCATAAACAGCGCCTTGGCCCTGTTCAGCGTAACGATAGTGCCACCAGCGCACGACGCGTTTGATGCTATTGGGTTATGGCATTACCGCTACACGGACGATTGGCTTTCATAGAGGGGCGCATAGCGACTAACAATTCATTCAAACCTAACCCGCTTGGCCAGCTTGGGTTTTATTCATCCATCAATCCCATTTTTCATACCACTCAAGGTTATTGCGCAATACATCCGGCTGCGTAAATGCTTGCCATCCATATTCGGTCCGTTTGACAAAAGCAGCCTTGGATTCTACATAAACGATGTCCGCGTAAACCGCATAACGTTCCTACCCGTTCTTGCTGTCGAAAAAACCAAGGCCGGTATCATAAATATGGATGACATCAAAGGTTTGTTTCTCCGCCAGCGTAAGAACCGTACCGAGTAATAGAGGAATGACAAAAACCCAGAATCCGTTCAAGATAAATTTCGTACTGTAATCCGAAACCGAAACCAATCTGTGATAGGCGTGAAAGCCGATTTGTGAACGTGATGGTATGAGCCTATGATGATAATAACAATAAGAACAAGCACAATCCCGCCTAAAACAAGGAGAACAGGATCAAAAAGGAGAGCAGGGTCTATTCCTAAGAACATAAATGATTCCGCAAACGTATTTTCTCGCAAGCGAATATACATCTTTTGCGTGGGCAGGAATGGTATACCAATTCCCTCGGCAAACGAAAGCCCGGCCTTCCAGGCCGGGCTTTCTTTACTTCACACGGCGCAAAGAAGGGCCAAACCTCACTCGAACTCGATGATGACCTCATCCACCGACAAACTCGCGCCCGGCTGGGCGACGATTTTCTTCACCTTCACATCGTTGTCGGCCTTGAGAATGTTTTCCATCTTCATCGCTTCGATGACCACGAGTTTTTCGCCCGCCTTGACTTCCTGCCCTTCGGCCACCGATACCTCGCGCAGTAGCCCCGGCATCGGGGAAATCAGGAATTTGGAGAGATCGGGCGGCGCTTTTTCCGGCATCAGGGCGAGCAGCTGGGCTGTCCGGGGCGTCATGACGATCGGGGAAACCTGTAGCCCGAAGTGGGAAATCCGGTAGGACAGGTGATGCCGTTCGATTTGCAGGCAGATCGGCTGCCCGTTGACCGTGCCGGTAAATAGCTGGTCGCCGAAACTCCAGTCGGAAACGATGTCGTAGGTCTTGTCGCCGTGGGTGATCGACATGCCGCCCTTGGTGCGGGAAACGATGAGAGGATAGTGCTGCCCATTCATCACCGTCACCCATTCGCTCGTGATCTTGCGGGCCATGCCGGGGTGCTGGCCGCTGATCTTCATCGCGCGGTCGATGTAGCGCAGCCGGGCGAAGGCCGCCACCGCCGCGAGGAGCGCCGGGTCGTCGTGCGGCACCATCGAGGCGTCGAAGCCGTTGGCGTATTCCTCGGCAATGAAGCCGGTGTTGAAGTTGCCGGACTGGAAGCGCGGATGCTGCATCAGCGCCGCCTGGAACGGAATGTTGGAACTGATGCCGCGGATCACGAAGCCGTTGAGCGCGTCGCGCATGCGTTCTATCGCCTGCTGGCGCGAAGCGCCATGCACGATGAGCTTGGCGATCATCGAGTCGTAGTACATCGAGATTTCGCCGCCCTCGAAGACGCCGGTATCGACCCGCACGCTCTTGCTTCCGGGCGGCGCGCGGAACTTCACGAGGCGGCCCGTGGATGGCAGGAAGCCGCGGAAGGGGTCTTCGGCATTGATCCGGCATTCCATCGACCAGCCGTTGAGCTTGACGTCCTTCTGGGCGAAGACGAGAGGTTCCCCCGCGGCAATGCGGATCATCTGCTCGACGAGATCGACGCCGGTGATGTATTCCGTCACGGGGTGCTCGACCTGCAAGCGGGTGTTCATCTCCAGGAAGTAGAAACTCTTGTCCGCGCCGACGACGAATTCCACCGTGCCGGCGGATTCGTATTGCACGGCGCGGGCGAGCGCGACCGCCTGCTCGCCCATGGCCTTGCGAGTCTTGGCGTCGATGAAGGGCGAAGGCGCTTCTTCCACGACTTTCTGGTGGCGGCGCTGGATCGAGCATTCGCGCTCGTTCAGGTAGACGTAGTTGCCCTGGGCGTCGCCCAGCACCTGGATTTCGATGTGGCGCGGCTCCTGGACGAATTTTTCGATGAAGACGCGGTCGTCGCCGAAGGAATTTCTCGCTTCGTTGACGCAGGAGGAAAAGCCTTCGTGCGCTTCTCCGTCGTTCCAGGCGACGCGCAGACCCTTGCCGCCGCCGCCGGCCGAGGCTTTTATCATGACCGGATAGCCGATTCTTTTGGCGATTTCCACCGCTTCATCGGGGCCGGAGATCGGTTCGTTATGGCCGGGAATGACGTTGACGCCCGCTTCCATCGCCAGCTTCTTCGATTCGATCTTGTCGCCCATCCGGGCGATGGAATAGTGCTTCGGCCCAATGAACTTGATGCCTTCTTCCTCGATGCGGCGGGAGAATTCCTCGTTCTCGGAGAGGAACCCGTAGCCGGGGTGCACCGCTTCGGCCCCGGTTTCCTTGCAGGCCGCGATGATCTTGTCCATCACGAGGTAGGACTCTTTCGAGGGCGCGGGGCCAATGAAAACGGCCTCGTCGGCAAGCTTGACGTGCAGGGAACGCCGGTCGGCCTCGGAAAAAACGGCCACCGTGCGGATGCCCATCTTGCGGGCGGTCTTGATGACGCGGCAGGCGATCTCGCCGCGGTTGGCAATCAGAATCTTCTTGAACATATCGTTTTCCTTGCGCGGCGGGTCAGAGCGGGATGTTGCTGTGCTTGCGCCACGGGTTTTCGAGCTGCTTGTTCCTGAGCATCGTCAGCGAGCGGCACACGCGCATGCGCGTTTCGTGGGGCATGATGACGTCGTCGATGAAGCCGCGCGCGCCCGCCGCGAACGGGGTGGCGAAGCGCGATTTGTATTCGGCTTCGCGGGCGGCGAGCTTTTCGGGGTCGTTCTTTTCTTCGCGGAAGATGATTTCCACTGCGCCTTTCGCGCCCATGACCGCGATTTCGGCGGTCGGCCAGGCGAAGTTGACGTCGCCGCGCAGGTGCTTGGAGGACATCACGTCATAAGCGCCGCCGTAGGCCTTGCGGGTGATGATCGTGACCTTGGGCACCGTACATTCGGCAAAGGCGAACAGGAGCTTGGCGCCGTGCTTGATGATGCCGCCATACTCCTGCGCCGTGCCCGGCAAAAAGCCCGGCACGTCCACGAAGGTGATGATCGGGATGTTGAAGGCGTCGCAGAAGCGCACGAACCTTGCCGCCTTGATCGAGGACTTGATGTCCAGGCAACCGGCAAGCACCATCGGCTGGTTGGCGACGATGCCCACCGGCGCGCCTTCCATGCGGGCGAAGCCGATGATGATGTTCCTGGCGTAGTCGGGCTGCATCTCGAAGAAGTCGCCGTCATCGACCATCTTGACGATCAGTTCCTTCATGTCGTAGGGCAGGTTGGTGTTGTCCGGCACCAGGGTATCGAGCGAATAATCGATGCGGTCGGCGGGGTCGATCACCGGCAGCCGGGGCGGCGGCTCGCGGTTGGACGAGGGAATGTAGCCGACGAGGCGGCGGATCATCATCAGCGCCTCGACGTCGTTGTCGAAGGCGAGATCGGCCACCCCCGATTTGGCGCTGTGCGTGACCGCGCCGCCCAGTTCCTCGGAAGTCACTTCTTCGTGCGTCACGGTCTTCACCACGTCGGGGCCGGTGACGAACATGTAGGAGGAATCCTTCACCATGAAGATGAAATCGGTCATGGCCGGGCTATACACCGCGCCGCCCGCGCAAGGCCCCATGATGAGGGAGATTTGCGGCACGACGCCCGAGGCCAGCACGTTGCGCTGGAAGATGTCGGCATAGCCGCCGAGCGAGGCCACCCCTTCCTGGATGCGCGCGCCGCCCGAGTCGTTGAGGCCGATCACCGGCGCGCCGACCTTCATCGCGTGATCCATGATCTTGCAGATCTTTTCCGCGTAGGCTTCGGAGAGCGCGCCGCCGAAGACGGTGAAGTCTTGCGAGAACACGAACACCAGGCGGCCATTGATCGTCCCGTAGCCCGTCACGACGCCGTCGCCGGGGATTTTCTCGGCCTCGTCCATGCCGAACTCGGTGCAGCGGTGTTCCTTGAGCGTATCCCATTCCTCGAAACTGTTGTCGTCGAGGAAAAGATCGATACGTTCGCGCGCGGTGAGCTTGCCCTTTTTATGCTGGTTGTCGATGCGCTTCTGCCCGCCGCCAAGGCGCGCCTTGGCGCGTCTTTCTTCCAGTTGAACAATGATATCTTCCATGAATGGCCTCCTTGGATTTCCGAATTCCCGCATGGCGATGAATCGCCGGTTAGCTTATTCCTGCAAATGCGCGAGCAGCGCGAGCGCCGCCGCCGATGGCGTCGTCCTGCCCTCTTCCACGGCGGCGGCGAATCCCGGCAAATCCGCCTTGACGCGCGGATGCCGCCGAAAACGCCGGCGCAGGCCAGCGTCGATCAGTTCCCACATCCATGCCGCGGCCTGGCGCCGCCGCCTGGCGGCGAATTCGCCGCTGGCCGTCATCGTTTCCCGGTAGCGCAGCACCGTCTCCCAGAACGCCGCCACGCCGTCCTTTTCCAGCGCCGAAAGCGTCAACACCGGCACCGTCCAGTTGGGACTGGCGGGCCGCAGCATGTGCAGCGCGGTCTTCATCTGCGCGCGCGCCGCCAGCGCGGCGGTGGGGTTGATGTCGGCCTTGTTGATGGCGATCAGGTCGGCCAGTTCCACGACCCCTTTCTTGATCGCCTGCAAATCGTCCCCGGCGTTGGGCAGTTGCAGCAGGCAGAAGATGTCGGTCATCCCCGCCACCGCCGTCTCGCTCTGCCCGACGCCGACGGTCTCGACCACGATCGCATCGAACCCCGCCGCCTCGCACGTCAGCATGACCTCGCGCGTTTTTTCGGCCACGCCGCCGAGGCTGCCCGCCGCGGGGCTGGGGCGGATGAAGGCCGCCGGATCGCGCGAAAGCAGTTCCATCCGCGTCTTGTCGCCGAGGATGGAGCCGCCGGTCAGGCTCGACGACGGATCGACCGCCAGCACCGCTACCCGCAAACCCTGTTCGATCAGGTAGAGGCCGAAGGCTTCGATGAAGGTGGACTTGCCCACGCCCGGCACGCCGGAGATGCCGATCCGCATCGCCCCGCCCGTGTGCGGCAGCAGCGCCTCCAGCAAGCGGCGCGCGCGCGCCTGGTGATCCTCGCGCTGCGACTCGATCAGGGTGATGGCCTTGGCGAGCGGACGCAACCGGCCCGCCAGCACGCCGTCGACCAGGGCGCGGTCGGCGGTGTCCATGTCCGGGATGGGTCGGTCGCTCTTATTCAATTCACGATTTGACAAGGGGGTAAATCAAACACAACATCATAAAAATGATGATTATGACAACCCAAGTTTTTTTATTTTTCTTCTCTTCCGCTTCGATTCGGGCAGCGGACGCTTTGAGCAGGGCAGCCGCCGCTTGCAGTGGGAAGCTCGACGCCGCCGCACAGGCGCGCAAAGCCTCGGTGAAGGCGTTGGCGCAGGCTGCTCCTCCTGCTACGGGAAACCGGATGAAGGAACCAAACTGGTTTCCCGTGTCCAGGAAATTCAGCGTAATGATGGAGTAAGGGCGTTTATAGCCATAGTTGACCCCGCACCCCCCGATATCGGCATGTAAAATCTTTTCCACCATGCCTCGCCGAACGACCCATATGCCATCCCGCGCGCCGTATATCCTGTCCGGCGCCTTGCGGAATATCCAGAAATAGAATCCGCCCAGCCCTAAAGTCGCAAGCAGACTCACGACAAGGGGAAAGCCCTTGCCTGCCCGTGTCTCACCGATGGCATAAAGGACAAAGCACGCGAAGAGCCCGCTCAAGACAAACTTGACAAGCAACCTTGGCCAGCTTGCTTCATACAACAACACCGCGCCCGCAGGACTTCCGGCGCCTGTCATCCGCTCTCTCCGCTACGCGCGGCGCGGATTTGTTTGAGCACTTCCCGCGCGCAGGCCGGAATCGGCGTGCCCGGCCCGAAAATACCTTTCGCGCCGGCGGCATAGAGCGCGTCGTAATCCTGCGCCGGAATCACGCCGCCGACGAAGGTGATGATGTCGTCCGCGCCCAGTTTTTTCAGTTCCCTGATGATTTCGGGCACCAGCGTCTTGTGCCCGGCGGCGAGGCTGGAGCAGCCCACGGCATGAACGTCGTTTTCCACCGCGTGGCGCGCGGCTTCTTCCGGCGTCTGGAACAGCGGGCCGATGTCGATATCGAAACCGAGGTCGGCGAAGGCCGAGGCCACGACCTTGGCGCCGCGGTCGTGGCCGTCCTGCCCGAGCTTGGCGATCATGATGCGCGGACGGCGGCCTTCTTCGGCGACGAAGGATTCGATGTCGGCCTTCAGCGCCTTCCAGTCGCCCTCCTCCTCGACCACGGCGGCATAAACGCCGGAAACCGCCTGCGGATTGGCGCGGAAACGGCCAAAGACCTTTTCCAGCGCATCCGACACTTCGCCCACAGTGGCGCGCAGCCGAACCGCCTTCACCGCCAGATCGAGCAGATTGCCCTCGCCGCCTTCGGCGCAACGGGTGAGCGCCGAAAGCGCGGCATCGACCGCCGCCGCGTCGCGGGCGGCGCGGATTTGCTCCAAGCGGGCGACCTGCGCCTCGCGCACGGCGTGATTGTCGATTTCCAGGATTTCGACCGGGTCTTCCTTGGCGAGCCGGTATTTGTTGACGCCGACGATCACGTCCTTGCCCGAGTCGATCCGCGCCTGCTTGTCGGCGGCGCATTCCTCGACCTTCATCTTCGCCCAGCCGGATTCGACCGCGCGAGTCATGCCGCCCATGGCCTCGATCTCCTCGATCAAACTCCATGCCTTGTCGGCCATGTCCTGCGTGAGTTTCTCCATCATGTACGAACCGGCCCAGGGATCGACCACATTACAGATGTGGGTTTCTTCCTGGATGATGATCTGGGTATTGCGGGCGATGCGGGCCGAAAACTCGGTGGGCAGGGCGATCGCCTCGTCGAGCGAATTGGTGTGCAGCGACTGGGTGCCGCCGAACACCGCCGCCAACGCCTCGATGGTGGTGCGCACCACGTTGTTGTACGGATCCTGCTCGGTCAGCGACCAGCCCGAGGTCTGCGAGTGCGTGCGCAGCATCATCGACTTCTGGTTCTTTGGCTCGAACTGCTTCATGATCCGCCACCACAACAGGCGCGCGGCGCGCATCTTGGCGATTTCGAGATAGAAATTCATCCCCACGCCCCAGAAGAACGACAGCCGCCCGGCGAAGGTATCCACGTCCATGCCGGACTTCAGCCCGGTACGCACGTATTCCAGCCCGTCGGCGAGCGTGAAGGCCAGTTCGATCGCCTGGTTCGCCCCCGCTTCCTGGATGTGATAGCCGGAAATCGAGATGGAATTGAACTTCGGCATGTGCGCCGAGGTGTACTGGAAAATGTCCGCAATGATCCGCATCGAAGGCGTCGGCGGATAAATATAGGTATTGCGAACCATGAACTCCTTGAGGATATCGTTCTGGATGGTGCCGGAGAGCTTTTCCTGCGGCACGCCCTGCTCCTCGGCGGCGACGATGTAGCCCGCGAGAATCGGCAGCACCGCGCCGTTCATGGTCATCGACACGGAAATGCGGTCGAGCGGAATGCCGTCGAACAGAATCTTCATGTCCTCGACCGAGTCGATCGCCACCCCGGCCTTGCCCACGTCGCCGAGCACGCGCGGATTGTCGGAATCGTACCCCCGGTGCGTGGCCAGGTCGAAAGCCACCGACACGCCCTGCCCCCCGGCGGCCAGCGCCTTGCGATAGAAAGCGTTCGACGCCTCGGCGGTGGAAAAACCCGCGTACTGGCGGATCGTCCAGGGCTTGACCGCGTACATGGTCGGCTGCGGCCCGCGCAGGAAAGGCTCGAACCCCGGCAAGGTATCGATATCGGAGAGGCTTTCCACGTCCGCCCGGGTATAGAGCGGCTTGACCCTCAAGCCCTCCGGGGTCGTCCAGTCGAGATTCTCGACCTTGCCCTCCGGCGCATGCCGGGATGCGGCCTTCGTCCAGGCGTTCAGATCGGGGCGCGGATAGGTGGGCTGGCTGGCGTCGGACATGGAAAACCTCTTTTCAAAAACCCGCCGCAAGGCAAAAAATGGCCGCTTGACGCGGCTTGTTTTTCCCTGCGGCGAAGTGACTTAGACTTATAGAAGACTTTAGCCCATCGATGATACCCTGCCCGCGACAGGCGGTGCAATGCGGCGGCGGCATAGGTTTACCTGTATTTTCACCGCCTTCACTTCCTGCCGCGGCAGCATCGCGCCCTTCTGGACGACCCTTCCCGCCCCCCATGGGCGGCAGGGCGATCGCATCCACTCATCATGAATGCGCCATTCCCGTCGCGCGCATACGCTCATCATCGTCCCAAGCGGCTGTTCGCCTTGAGCGCAATGTCAGGCATCAGCTTTCGAGTGCGTCGTATGCTGCTTTCCATTCTTTCGCCAGTACAGGAAGGCGTGTAATTACCTCTCGGCCAAACACGATCTCATCGACATAACCCATATGAAGCATGTCTATCATGCGACACAGGTATGAGCGCCCACATTCCCACCATGTAAAGTAATCGTCTATAAAAAGAATATGCTGAACCTTGCGCTGAGCGGCAATTTCAAGCTCTTCCAGTTCCATTCCATCCAGCAATGTTTCGTAAACACCGTCCGCTACGCGACTGCCGAATGTCGTGGTGTAGTAATACTCTTTGATTTCCCATATAGCGATGGGGTTGACGACGGATGGGAATGCGCCATCAACACGCCGTGAAAGGGTGCGTAATGGCATTGAGTCATGCGTCATGGTTGTTAGGCTGCGCGGATCGTAATCGCACGGAATGTCGCCAATATTCGCTTCCACCAGCATGTTGACCATGCCTGTCAGGAAAGCATAATTTTTCTTCTCCGCTTTTTGCTTGTTCATTGGCAGGGGACACTGTGGATTCAACTTCTTCCTGAGTCGATTGAACTCGACCTCGGCTGCATCCTTCCGCATGAAGTATTTCTGTACGGTGTTATTCAGCACCGCGGCGCGGAAAGTAAAATAATCGAACAAGCGTTGACCAAAATCGGTTAGTGCTCCATCTTTTTCTGCAATATGAGCAGTAGAAAGATGAAGCCTATCAAATTTTTCCTGAACGGCATTCAGTAATGGGATTTTTATGGAATTGGCACCGCGCTCGGTGTAACCAACTTCTTGGCTAATCGTGCGGACATTTGCCCAGAATTCCTTGGACTGAGTGAGAAATCGAGCGTCAGCTTTCAAGATACCGTTCCACAAAGTCAGACAACGAAATATCTATTGCCTTGCATACGGCTTCCAGTTCGATAAGGTCGAGCCTTTGCTCGCCATGTTCGTACTTGGATATATAAGACTGTGTCTGCCCGATTTTTTCGGCAAGCTGCGACTGGGTGAGGCTGGCGTCCAGTCGAACTTGTCGTAGCAACGCAGCAAGGCGGCTCTTCTTCATGCCAAGAACTATAGATTCGATGTTTGAATATTCAAAGTTAGAATGCTAGAATGGCTCACGAACCACGGACACCCCCATGCTCGATACCAACTTCCAGCGACAGACCGAGTTGTTCAAGCCCGAACACGCTCCCTTGCCTACTTCCAACGGAAGTAGGCCATTCCGCACGCAACTCTTGAAGTGGGTAGGCAACAAGCAGAAACAAGCCGATGCCATCATCGGCTACTTCCCGAAGCAGTTCGGCACCTACTTCGAGCCATTCCTGGGCAGCGGCGGAGTCTTGGGCGTCCTGGCTCCCCGGAACGCAGTGGCAAGCGATACGTTCGCGCCGCTAGTTGAAATTTGGCAAACCCTCCATGGCAGCAAGGATGCACTCAAGCGACAGTACGCGGAACGTCATGCCTTGATTGCACAACTTGGCAAGAGGAATGCCTATGGGCGCGTACTGGCAAGCTACAACGCGCGGCCAAACGGAGCAGATCTTCTTTTCCTCTGTCGATCATGCTACGGCGGGGTTGTTCGGTTCCGAAAGAACGATGGGTTCATGAGTACCCCTGTTGGGGCGCATGACCCGGTGCCGCCGGAGAGCTTTGAGAAGAGAGTTGATATTTGGCACGCAAGAACGCAAGGCACACGGTTCCTGCGTCTGGACTTTACCGAAGCAATGAGTCAAGCGCAACGAGGAGATTTAATCTACTGTGATCCCCCTTATGCCGATAGCCAGGCAATTTTATATGGCGCTCAAGCCTTCTCGCTGCAACGTCTTTTCGATTCGATTGCTTTGTGCAAAGCCAGAGGCGCATACGTTGCATTAAGCATTGACGGAACGAAATATTCCGGGCGCAAGATATGCGATATTCCTATCCCGGATGGCCTGTTTGAACGTGAAGTCTTCGTCCACGTAGGCCGCTCGATGCTGAAACGCTTCCAGATGGACGGCTTAAGCCTTGAGGATCATGAGGTGCAGGATCGACTCCTGCTGACGTTCTGACGCCCAGGCGATGGCGAGCCGCTCGCTGAGCAATGAGTGCGTCCAGGCTCGCGGCATTGGCGGTGCAATGCGGCGGCGGCATAGGTTTACCTGTATCTTCGGCATTTTCGCTCCCTGCCGCAGTCGCATCGCGCCCTCCCGAAATGCCCCCGACGAAACGCAATCCGCATCAGAACGAACTCTATTTCCCCGCCCGCCTGCGGGAAAAGCTGGCCATGGCGACTTTGGCGCGGGGAATCGTCATCGAAGCGCCTTCCGGCTACGGCAAAACGACCGTCGCGCAGGACTTCCTGCGCGACGCCTTGCCTGGGAATGCGGTCTGGATGCGGCACGTCTGCGCGGAAGAATCCCCTGGAGCCGCGTGGCGGCGCTTGTGCCGCGCGCTGGGCAGGATCGACGCGCCGGCTGGCGAGGCTTTGCTGCGCCTCGGCCCGCCCGACGCCGATACCCTGGGGGACGCGGAAACGCTGCTGCGCGAAATCGAATGCCAAACGCCCGTCTGGCTCCTCGTGGACGACTTCCACCGCATCGCCGACCTCGCGCCGGTTTCCCTCTGGCGGGCCTTGCTGGAACACGATGCCCCGTCCCTGCACGTCGTCCTGGCCGGACGCCCCATGGGCGCGAGCGTCATGCCCTACGAAAAAACCGGGTTCCTCCTCCTGGGAGAAAACGACTTGCGCCTGACCGAACGGGAATGCGGCGAATACTTCGCCCTGGCCGGATATCCGCTCGGATGGGAAGAAGCGCATGCGCTCCACCGCCGCGCCGAAGGCTGGATGATCGCCCTCGTCCTGCACCTGCGGCATTACCGCGACCATGGAGAACTCGCCCCGGCCGCTACACTGGACGGGCTGCTGCGCGAAGTCGTCTGGAACGAATTGAGCGGCGCGGCGCAGGATTCCCTGTTGCGCCTTTCCCTGTTCGACGCCTTCGCCACCGAACAGGCCGCCTTCCTGACGGGCAGGCCGGAACCCGGCGGCGAATCGCCCCCCCCCCTCGCCGACGCTCTCGCGCGCAGCGCCTTCATCCGCTTCGATCCCGCAACCGGCCTCCATCGTCCGCACAGCGCCCTGCTCGACTTCATGCGCGGCGAATTCGCCGCCCTGCCCGAAAGCGCACAGCGGCAGGCCCTCCACGCCGCCGGAGACTGGTGCGCCATGAACGGCGAACGGCAGAAGGCCGCCGCCTTCTACTACCGCCTGCGCGACTTCGAGAAAATCCTCGCGCTCGACCTCTCCGGCCTCGAAGACAACCGCCTCATGGATCTGCCCGATCTCGCCTACGTCGACGCCCTGCGCGACATTGCCGCGCACTGCACCGCGGAAATGAAAGCGCGCCATCCCCAATCCGCCATCCAACTCGCCTTTGAATTCTTCGGACAGGGCTGCGGCGACGACTTCGCCGCCCTGTGCGCGGAGATGGAAACAATCGTCGAACGAAGCGCCCTGCCGCAAAAAGAGAAAGACCGCCTCGCCGGCGAACTGCTCCTCATGCAAGCCTTCACCCGCTACAACAGCATCGCCGAGATGGGCAAGCGCATACGGCGGGCCGCCCGCCTCATGGGCGGCGCAACCTCATTGATTTCGCCGAAAAACTCCTGGACTTTCGGGAACACCTCCGTCCTCCTCATGTACCACCGCGACGCCGGCCGCCTGGACGAAGAACTGGCCGACATGGAAACCTACGCCCCGTACTACGCCGCCCTGTCCGGCGGCCACGGCAACGGCGGGCCGGCCCTCATGCGCGCCGAAGCCTGCCTCTGCCGCGGCGAGGCGGAAGCGGCGGAAATCCTCCTCCACCAAGCCCGGCACGAAGCGGGCTTGGCCGCGCAGACCAGCATCCTCATCGGCGCGGAACGACTTGCCGGCGAACTGGCGCTCCAGCGCGGCGATGGGGCGGCAGGTTCGGTTTTCGCCGCCGCGCTGGAAGCCATCGACGCCCTGGCCGGAGAAAACCCGCAAAAATCCAACCGCATGGAAGCCGACATGGCCCGCGCCCGGCTCATGGCGCTCATCGAACGCCCGCAAGACGCCGCCGCCTGGCTGCGCGAAGGCCCCGCCGCCGCATTCCCCCACCGCGTCTTCCTCCAGGCGCTCCCCTGCGCCCACCTCTGCCGCGCCGCCTGCCTGCTGCTCGACGGCAAGCCGGAAAACCTCCTCGGCGAAGCCCCCGCCGCCCTCGGCCTCGCCGGGGCGCTGCACACCGTCCTCGCCCTGCTCCACGGACACCTCCAGATCGCCGCCGCCCAGTCCATGCTCGGAAAACGCGAAGCAGCCCTCGCCGCCCTGCGCGCGGCGCTCGAACTGGCCCTGCCCGACCGCCTCCTGCTGCCCTTCGCGGAAGGGTATGCCCCGCTCGCCCCGCTGCTCGAAGAACTGCGCCCCGCGGGCCTCTCAAACATCCGCCTCCTCGCGGAACGACTCGCGGCGGGACGCCTCGCCGTCACGCGCAAACTATATGGAGAAAATCACCCCTTCGGCCTGTCCAGCCGCGAACACGCCACCGCGCGCCTCGCCGCCCAGGGCTTCTCCAACCCGGTCATCGCCAAGCGCCTGTCCGTGACCGTCAACACCGTCAAGGCCCACCTCAAGTCCGCCTACAGGAAAAGCCGGGCGCAAAGCCGCCTCGACTTGTGCAGGCTCCTTGCCGAGGACGACCGCATGAAGCCGCCGTAATTTGAATTGGTCAGACCTGAACAAAGCCATTTATCGCGCGGTTTGTCCGGATGGGAAAACGTCCTGCCAGATTCGGTGATCGGCGTTCGTCGTCAAAAAAGTAAATATCCCAAAAAAACAAATAAAAACATATTGTTGCAAGCGACACATTACCCGGTCGGGTAATAGACAGGCCAAAAACGCCGAGGCACATTCCGTCTTCACCACTCCGTACTTGCAAAGATGGAGCGGGTCACTGGGTATTTGAAACATCTCACCGCAACGACATTCGGAAAGGAAAACCATGAACCGCGTCATGCCTCGCTTTGCCCTGCGTCTTTTCGCACCCTGCTTCCTCGGCACCGGCCTTCTCGCCCAGCCGCTGCCGGCCTTCGCCGCCGGATATACCGTAGACATCCCCAATACGTATTATTCGACCGGCGTCGTCTACGGCAACAGCAGTGACGGCGGCGTAACTCCCGACTACACCCAGCCCGACGGCAACACGCTGAACATCAACGCCGGCGGCACGGTGAATTCTTTCGCCACTGGCGCGGACATCAGGAGCAACGATGCCCAAAGCGCGACCGGCAACACCGTCAACGTCAACAACGGCGGAACGGTCCAGGTAATAGCCATAGGCGCGGAGGCCGTTTCATCTTATGACGCCGCCACGGCCTCGGGCAACTCCGCCCATGTGGCGGCGGGCGGCGAAGTGTACGTCGGCGTCACCGGCGGGAGCGCCCAAGCCAACACTTCCAGTGGTTCCGGAGCCGCCCTCGCCAGCGGCAATACCGTGACCATCGACGGCATTGTGGGACCGAGTGGCGGCATATACGGAGGAAGCGCCCATAGCGGTTTTGGAACCGGCACCGCCACCGCCTCGGGCAATGTCGTCACCATCAACGACGGAGCCAGTGTGAATAGCCTGGTCACAGGCGGGAACGCCTCCGCCAACTCCTCCTACGGCTCCGCCATCGCTTCAAACAACCGCGTCATCATCAACGGCGGCACGGTGAACGCGGACGTCATCGGAGGGTATGCATCCGGCGCGAACGGGAGCGCCATCGACAATACCGTGACCGTCAAGAGCAGTACCGGCGCAGCCGGCACACTCAAAGGCGGCGATTTAGGCCTGTTCACCACAGGCGATGCCTTCAGCGGCAACACCCTGAACCTGCACAGTCCCGGCCTCACTGTAGTGGTCATGGAGAATTTCGAGAAGCTCAATTTCTACCTGCCCTCGACTTTGGGCGCGGGCGCGACCATGCTCACCGTGACCGGCTCGGCGGACTTGACGAACGGCGCGGGCCGATCTTCCACGGTCAACGTGGGTATTGAAGGCGGTTCTTCGCCGCTGCAAACGGGCGACCGGATCATTCTCATCGACGCCGGAACACTGACCACGAACGGCGGCCTCAACACCACCGCCAACGGCCAGGGAATGCAGGGCGTGACCCTCGCTTACGAGTTCGACATTGGCGCGACGGGCAATCGACTCATCGCCACAGTGACCGGAACCAATGCCAACGTCCGCGCCAAATCCCTCTCCGAAGGCATCCTCTCGGGCGCGGCGTTGCTCACCCAGGGCGGCGATGCCGTCGCCGGACAGGGCATGGCGGCCGCCGTCCAGTCCGCCCGCCTCGGGCGAAACGTCTTCGGCGCGCTCTCCGGCGGTTCCTCGCGCTACGACACCGGCTCGCGCGTCGACATCCACAGCGTCTCGCTGCTGGCCGGATTCTCCGCCGCGCGGGAACTCGACGCAGGCCGCCTGACCCTCGGCGCATTCCTCGAATACGGCAACGGCAGCTACGACACCCACAACAGCTTCGCCGGCGCGGCCTCGGTAAAAGGCGACGGCGACCTGAACCATTACGGCATCGGCGTCCTCGGACGCCTGGACTTGAAGAACGGCAACTACGCCGAAGGCAGCGCCCGCGCCGGACGCATCGAAAACGACTACGGCAGCGCCGACCTCCGGGACACCCAGGGCCGCAAGGCGAAATACGACGCCCGATCCGCCTACGCCAGCCTGCATGTCGGCATGGGTCACATCTGGCAAATCAATGAAACCGCCGCCGTCGATCTCTACGGCAAATACTTCTGGACGCACCAGCAAGGCGACTCGGTCCGCCTCACGACCGGCGATCCAGTCAAATTCAGCGCCATCGACTCCCACCGCGCCCGCCTCGGCGCCCGCTACATCCGCGCCCTCGACAAGACCCTCGACGCCTACGCCGGCCTCGCCTACGAACACGAATTCGACGGCAAAGCCAAAGCCAAAACAAACGGCTACCGCCTCGATGCTCCGGCGCTTGAAGGCGACACCGGCATCGCCGAACTCGGAATGACCCTCAAACCCGCTCCAACCCGCCCCATCTCCCTGGACATCGGCCTGCAAGGCTACGTCGGACAGCGCGAAGGCGTGACGGGGAACGTGCGCGTGCGGTATGAATTTTAAGTAAAAACGGAAACATTGGGATGTGGCCGCCGCAAAAACGCGCCGGCGGTTTTTCCGGATGATGGCGACAAGGTCGTTCACATTTTCAACGGGAACGTCTCGGATAACCTCCTCGTCTGGAACGAATTGAGCGGCGCGGCGAGGCAGAAGCAGCGGAAATCCTCGTGCATCAAGCTTTTCTGTCTCCTGAATCATGGACACCCTGCCGGGACTGCATAATAATGAGCATATTGGTCGATATGCTTGGGGCGCGTAATGATTACTGAAGTCAATGCCGTAAACTTCCGGCAGAACTTGGGCGAGATGTTGAGCCAAGTGCAATACGGCAACGACAGCATCGTCATCAACAAGGACGGCAAACCCGTCGCAGCATTGGTCGATGTGGAACTGTTCGCCCGCATCCGGCGCATGAAGACGTGTTTCGATGCCTTGAGCGAGCGGATAGCCGGCGCATATGCGGAAGTTCCGCTCGACACGGGGCTGGTCGAAATCGACGCTACCGTGGCGGCGGAACGCAAACGCTGCTGATGCCGAAGCTGCGCGTAGTGCTCGATACCAACGTATTGGTATCGGGGCTGGCCTATCCCGGCAGCGTGCCAGGGCGCATCGTCGCGGCCTGGCGTCAGGGCAGCTTGGACGTGGTGCTGTCGCGCCACATCCTGGACGAACTGGCGCGGGTATTGCCACGCTTGCCCAGAGTGCGCTTGAGCACCGCCGAAATCCGTGATCTGGTGGATAGCCTCATGTTCCTGGCCGACATTGTGACGCCAGAAGGCGCAGGAGACGAACGCCTGCGCGACCCCGCCGACCAGCCCGTACTGCGCACCTTGCTGGCCGGAAGCGCACGTTACTTGATTACCGGCGACAAGGATTTGCTGGCGCTGGCAGAACACTACCCCATCGTCACCCCCGCGACATTCTGGACGCGGTACGGGGGCTGAAGACGGAAAGTCCGCGGCGACAACCGCCGGTTCAAAAAACGAACCGTTCCCGCTTCGTCATTGCTCGGGCTGCGCGTTGTAGCAATCCATGCGGCCCTCTGGGTTTACCTGTATCTTCGGCATTTTCGCTCCCCGCCGCAGTAGCATCGCGTCCTCCCGAACGCCCCTCCCCATCCCCCATGAGCAGCCAGATTCTTACCGACATCGCCGACCAGGCCGCGACCCTGACCCTCTCCAACCCCGGCAAACTCAACGCCATCGACGCCGCCATGTGGCGCGCCCTGCGCGAAGCCATCGAACGTCTCGCCGCCGACCCGAAAGTGCGCTGCATCGTCCTGCGCGGCGAAGGCGACAAGGCTTTCGCCGCCGGCGGCGACCTCAAGGAATTCCTCAGCGTGCGCGCCACCGTGGACGACGCCATGCACTACCACGAAGAACTGGTCGCCCGCGCGCTGGAGGCCATCCGCGCCTGCCCCAAACCCACCGTCGCCGCCATCCAGGGCGCCTGCATCGGCGGCGGACTGGAAATCGCCGGCTGCTGCGACATCCGCATCGCCGGAGAGTCCGCCAGATTCGGCGCGCCCATCAACAAACTCGGCTTCTCGATGTACCCCGGCGAAATGGCCGGACTGGTCGCCCTCGCCGGCCCCGCCACCGTACTGGAAATCCTTCTCGAAGGCCGCATTCTCGATGCCCGCGAAGCCTTTGCCCGCGGCCTCCTGAGCCGCATCGTCCCCGACGACGCGGTATTCGACGAAGCCCGCGCCAGCGCCCGCCGCATCGCCGCCGGCGCGCCGCTGGTGGCAAGCTGGCACAAACAGTGGATCGCCCGCCTGATGCACGACCGCCCCTTGAGCGAAGAAGAAAAGCGCAGCGCCTTCGCGTTTCTCGGCACCGAGGACTACGAGGAAGGCATGACGGCATTCTTCGAGAAACGCAAGCCGCGATTCAGGGGGCAGTAGCCGGGGTCTTCATCAATGTGCTTGCCGGCGGTCGCCGCCTCGTTAAGAAAATTCCTAACACTCCTCTCGCGGATTCCCATGGCACAATAAGAAACTATTACCTGTTGGCATTTCGTTTGCAGGTATAAGGTTGCACCGGGTCGTCGGTTGCTGGTGGTATATTCGACTGCTGGACTAACACGGAGGATGAAAGATGAAACGCCTTGCTATCAAAACAGTAGCGGTGCTGCTGGCAACCGGATTCGGCGCAGGGCCGGCTTGGGCCGCCGAAACCTTGCAGGATGTCATGAAACGCCGCGGACTCGGCCAACAAGATCTCATGGCGGCGGTCAAAACCTATACCCCATCCGGCAAGCGTGATGAATTTCTCGCTTTCAGTTCCGGCGGCCAGTCGGGACAAGTCTTGGTATACGGCATCCCTTCGATGCGTATTCTCAAATACATCGCGGTCTTTACTCCCGAACCCTGGCAGGGATATGGCTACGACGAGGAATCCAAGGCAATTCTCAAGGACGGCTGGATCGAAGGCAAGGAAATCACCTGGGGCGACTCGCATCACCCGGCCATTTCGGAAACCCTGGGTCAATACGACGGCCAGTTTCTCTTTATCAACGACAAGGCCAACCCCCGTCTGGCGGTCATCGATCTGCGCGATTTCGAGACCAAGCAGATCGTGGTCAACCCCATCTACAAGTCGGAGCATGGCGGCGCTTTCGTCACGCCGGATACCGAGTATGTTTTCGAGGCCGCGCAGTACGCTGCGCCGCTGGAACGCGGGAAGTTCTATCCGCTCGAGGAGTTCAACGAAAAATACCGCGGCGGCATGACTTACTGGAAGTTCGACCGCGAGGCCGGACGCCTCGTGCCGGCGCAATCGTTCTCGATCGAATTGCCGCCGTACTCGCAGGATTTGTCGGATGCCGGCAAAGGGCCGTCCAATGGGTGGTCGTTTACCAACTCCTTTTGTTCCGAGCGTTACGTCGGCGGCATCGAGAAGGGCCGTCCGCCGTTCGAGGCCGGTTGCTCGGCCAAGGATACCGACTACCTCCACGTCATCAACTGGAAGAAAGCCGCCGAACTCGTCGCGCAGGGCAAGGCGCAGAAAATCAACGGCCACAATGTGTTGACGATGGATACCGCCGTCAAGGAAGGTATTCTTTTCCTGGTTCCCGAACCCAAGTCGCCGCACGGCGTCGATGTCACGCCCGATGGCAAATACATCATCGTCTCGGGCAAGCTCGACACTCACGTCTCCGTCTATTCTTTCGACAAGATCCAGGCGGCGATCAAGGCCGGCAAGTTTGAATCGAAAGACCCGTACGGCATTCCGGTAATCGGCATGCGGGATGCGCTGCAAACCCAGGTTCAACTCGGCTTGGGCCCCCTGCACACGCAATACGACGCGAAGCAATGCGTGGCCTACACCTCGCTCTACGTCGACTCCCAGGTCGCCAAGTGGAATTACTGCGAAGGCAAGGTGCTCGATAAAATCCCGGTGCATTACAACATCGGCCACCTCATGACGATGGAAGGCGATTCGACCAAGCCGAAAGGCCGTTATCTGGTCGCGCTGAACAAGCTGTCCGTCGACCGCTTCAACCCGGTTGGGCCGCTGCACCCGCAGAACCATCAGCTCATCGACATCGGCAACGACAAGATGCAGCTTCTCTACGACATGCCGCTGCCGCTGGGCGAGCCGCACTACGCCGTAGCGATCGAGGCTGCCAAGCTCAAGCCGGGCGTGCGCTACAAAGTCGGCACCAACAGCCGCACCGACAAGGATCACCCTGGCAAGGTGCGAGCCGGCGAAGAACGCATCGAGCGCAAGGGCAACAAGGTGACGGTATACGGCACCTTGATCCGTTCGCACATCACGCCCGAGATCATCGAGGTCGAGATCGGCGACGAAGTGACGGTCAACCTTACCAACCTCGAACGCGCCGAAGATGAAACGCACGGTTTTGCCATCTCCACCTATAACGTCCATGCCTCGATCGAACCCGGCAAAACGGTATCGGTGAAATTCAAGGCCGACAAGGAAGGCGTCTATCCGTATTACTGCACCGAATTCTGCTCGGCGCTGCACCTCGAAATGCAAGGCTATCTGCTGGTGAAGCCGAAGGGCTGGACGCCGACGAAGAAGGAAATCGCCAAGGCGGCCTACACCGAGACGGATTATCGGGCGACCTTGAAGAAGATTGTCGACACGCAGGCGGTGATCGACTCGGTGGTGGCTTTCATTACCAGCACCAATTACAAGGACTTCCCGGACGTGGTCGGCATGGTCGAAGATGCAACCGACCAACTGGGCAAGATTCCCGATGCCAAATCCCGGCACGAAGCCGCCGCCGCCAAGAAGGATTGGGAACATGCCAATCTCTGGGCCGAGCAAGTCTATCAGTATCAAGTAAAGGCCGCCGACATCGGCCTGCGCGCCAAGACCTATCTCGAACAAAACGGCGCCAAGAAGCTCAAGTAAACAGCCAGGGCGACCGGCGAAGGTTTCATGGCCTTCGCCGGTTTCCACCGGAGCAATGGTTTCAATCCGCGTCCGGCAGAGCCGGACGGCAAGGTGCGGAAGGAACTACCTGCGCCCTTCTTTGCTCCCCTGAAGGGGAAGGTTTCCAACCGGAGTCAGTTTACGATGAAGCAAGCCGTCGTGTTCGCGCTGCTCATGCCTGTTCCGCCGCTTGCCGCCATTGCGGCGGACGGCGCCGCGCTCTACATCGAAAAGACGTGCGTCGCCTGTCACGGCCCGAACGGGAACAAGCCCTTGCTGCCCAGTTATCCCCGAATCGGCGGACAAAACGCGGCCTATGCCGAGCAGCAGATGCGGGACATCAAGAGCGGCGCGCGCGCCAACGGCCAGACCGCGGCGATGAAAGGCATCATGCACCTCGTCGATGACATGGAAATCAAGACGCTTGCCGTGTACCTGGAAAGCCTGAAGTGAGCCGGCACGGTTTCGATGTATCGAACACGTGGAGGAACCCCAACATGAAAACATCTCTTTTCCTGGTTGCCCTGATGAGCGCCGGCGTCGTGCTCGCCGGCCCGCCCGCGCCCAAGAAGGAAGGCATCGAAAGCCAGGGCTATACCTGGAACGCGCAGGAAGGCGAAAAAACCGAGGCGCTCAAGCTCAAGGGCGACACGGCCAACGGCGAGGAAGCCTACGAAGTCTGCGGCGCCTGTCACCTGCCCTCCGGGGCGGGACGGCCCGACGGCACTTTTCCGCAACTGGCGGGCCAGCACACGACCGTGCTCATCAAGCAAATGGCCGATATCCGCGCCGGTCTGCGCGACAACCCGACCATGTACCCGTTCGCGATCACGCTTGTCGATCCCCAGGAACTCGCCGACGTATCCGCTTACATCGCCAGCCTGTGCATTCCGGCGGATCACGGCAAGTACGAGGGAAGCGATTCCGCCGCGCGGGTCGCCCAGGGCAAGACACTCTACGAAAAACAATGCCTGGAATGCCACGGCAAAAACGGCGAGGGCGACCGGAAAAAATTCTACCCGGTCATCGCCGGCCAGCATTACAAATACTTGTTGCGCCAAATGACCGAGATCCGCGACGGCCATCGCCGCAACGCCAATCTGGATATGGTAAGGGTCATCAAGACTTACACCGACGACATGCTGGTGGCCATTTCGGCTTACCAGGCGAGCCTGAAGATGCCCGGCGCGATGTGCGCCAAAAAGAAGTAACCGCGCCGCAATTGTCGCTTCGACCCGGAAACAGGTGCCGCAAATGGAGAAACAGAACAGACGCGTGGGCGCGCTCGCCCTGATTGCCATTGCGGCGCTCGTGGCCGCCTATTTCACGCCGGTCTGGTGGGTGTCGCTCACCGCGCCCAATTATCCGCCGGATGCTTTCCCCGACGGCATCCGCATTCATTTCCATTTCGACGGTGTCTACAACGGCTGCCGGACGGCGGGCAAAGACTCGCGCCTGGCGGGCGAGACCCTCCAGGGCGATCTCGCGCACGGCGACGAACGCTGGAATCCCATTCTCGATGCCCAGAAAAACGTCGACCAGGGCGCGACGGGATTGGACTGCGTGCACGAAATGAATACCATCAATCACTACGTCGGCATGTCTCCGATCGACACCGGAGCGCCTGTGGAAAGACCGCTGGCGAAATACTTTCTCGGCTTCTTCGCGGTCATGATCGCCGCCTTCGCGCTGCCGCGCCGGCGCGCGCGCCTCGCAGCGCTCGCCGCGGGCTTTACCGCAGTCGCGGCATGGATGCTCGTCGAACAGTTCGCCATGGGCCGGCTCGATGCCCATGTGCAGGACTACATGCGGGAAGCCGGCGTCTTTTTCCGGGAGCCGGAGCGCATCGCGGTCTGGGGCGACAGGGTGCGCCTCATCTCGCAAATCGCTATCTTCTCCCTGATCGCGGCGATGGGCGCGATCACGGCGGGCACGGCCCTGCGGCGACGCTTCCAGTTGCTTCTCGCGCTCGTGCCCGCGCTGCTGCCGCTCTATTTCCTTGTCGTGTACGCCGCCTGGCTGTGGTTCTTCGGCCACAACCTGCACCCGTGGGGGGCATTCACGCTGAAACCGTTCATGCCGACGGTATTCGGCGAGGGCAAGGTGGCGCAATTCTCGACTTTTTCCTATCCCTATTGGGGTTACGGATTGCTCATGCTGGTTTTCTTTTGCCTCGCCCTGGCGCTGCTGATCCGCCGCAAACAGTTGCGCGAGCATCCCGGGATGGAGTAATCGATGTTCCTGCCAAGCTGGCGTCTTCGTCTCTGGCCCGCCGCCGCGCTCCTTGCATTCGCGTGTCCGGGGAGCGGCGCATGGAAAGAAGACCCCGCCGCCGACGCCGCGCCGCGCGTCACCATCGACCGGCCGAAGCCGGTTTTCCCGTTGGCCGAACGCGCGCCGCGCATCCGCGGCCTCCCCCCCTTCCAGACGCTGGTCGATGCCGCCGCGCCGGGATCGGCGTTGCGTCCGCCGCCCGGCGTCTATGCCGGGCCTGTCACGATCGACAAACCGCTCACCATCGAGGGCGGCGGCGCGGTCGTCATCGACGCCGGCGACAAAGGCACGGTGATGTCGCTCGACGCCAGCGACACGGTCGTGCGCGGCCTGCGCCTCACCGGCTCCGGCGACTCGCACGATACCGACGACGCCTGCCTCAATGTGCACAGCAACCGCAATGTGATCGAAAACCTGGAGATGGACGGCTGCCTGTTCGGCATCGATCTCAAACAGGCGGATCGCAACATCGTGCGCGGCAACCGCATCCGTTCCAAGGATATGGCGCTCGGCCTGCGCGGCGACGCGCTCCGCCTCTGGTACAGCAACGACAACCTGATCGAAGCGAACGAAATAACCGATTCGCGCGACATGGTGGCCTGGTACTCGCATCGCAACGTGTTCCGCGGCAACACTGGGCGGCGCAGCCGCTATTCCATCCACTTCATGTTCGCCGACGACAATCTGGTCGAAGGCAACCGCTTCTTCGACAACGCGGTGGGCATCTATTTCATGTACACCCACGGCGGCGCGGCGCGCGGCAATGTCATCTCGCACGCCACCGGCGCAACCGGCATGGGCATCGGCTTCAAGGAATCTTCCGGCACGGTGATCGAAAACAACGAGATCGTCTATTGCGGCATCGGCATCGGTTCCGATCTGTCGCCCTTTGAACCGGACACGAGCATCGAATTGCGCGGCAACCGTTTCGCCTACAACGGCATCGCCATCCAGTTCAATTCGGAGACGGGCGGCAATCATATGCGCGACAACATTTTCGAGGGCAACCTGACCCATGTGAGCTACGGCGGACGCACTGAAAACCCGGAGAAAAATTCCTGGGAAGGCAATTACTGGGACGACTACCAAGGGTTCGACCGCGACGGCGATGGCTGGGGCGATTATGCATACGAACTTCACGCCAACGCCGACCTGATCTGGATGGAATTCCCGATGGCCACTTTCTTTCGTGCTTCGCCGGTCATGGAACTGCTCGATTTCCTTGAACGGCTTGCGCCCTTTTCCGCGCCCGATCTCGTTTTGCGCGACGGCAAGCCGCGTTTCGTCAAACCTCGGCGGGCGTCGCCATGAACGCGCCCGACGGCAAACCCGGTAAACCCCGATCGCCGGCATCCTCCGAAAAAGCGCGCCGCGCGCGGCGCGTCTTCATGCGTTCGACCGGCCTCGCCGCCGCCGTGCTCGGCATCTCGCTTTCGGGCTATCTCCCCATCGTCGGCGGACGCGCCTTGCGCCTGCGTCCGCCGGGCGCGCTCGACGAGGCCGATTTTCTCGCTTCCTGCATCAAGTGCGGCCAGTGCGTACAAGTCTGTCCGGTCGGCGCGATCCGGCTCGGAGACATCGACGACGGCTTCGGCATCGGCACGCCGTACATCGACGCACGCGCGCAAGCCTGCGATTTCTCCTGCGACGTGGCGCAATGCATCCTCGCCTGTCCGACCGGCGCGCTCACTTACCATAAACCGCCCTTCCTGCCGGTGCGCGCGGGCATGGCGCTCTCGTCGCCGCCGACGCTCAAGGCCGGGGCGCAGGTTCCTGGAGCGATCCTCAACTTAAAGGAACGTGTCGGTCTGGCGCGGCTCGCGCATCCTGGACGCTGTCTTGCCGTTCAGGGCAAAGGGTTTACGGGACCGGCGCGCGGCAACGCCTTCAAGGGAAAAATGCGCTACCTCGACGTCGACCGCTGGAAACCCATCCCATTGCGCGACCACCCTTATGAGCGCGCGCTTTGCGACCTGTGCGTCACCGAATGCCCGATCGCCGACGCCATCGCCATGGAATCCTTCGCCGGCGAGGGCGGCGAGCGCCATTTCAGGCCGGTGGTGCGCGAACAATGCGTGGGCTGCGGGGTGTGCGAGATGGTGTGCCCGGTCGAACCCGCCGCCATGACGATCGAGGCGCGCGCAATGTGGCGGAGGGTTGAGCAATGAGCCGCCACACCGATCAATTCCTGGAGATGCTCGGCGCCGCCCCGAAGAAACCGATGGAGATTTCCGACGAAGCGCGGCAAATCACGGCTTTCAAATACCATGACAATGCGCGCTTCATCCAGGAACAGTTGCAGGCGCAGGCAGAGGCGGCGTCTGCGCCCAGCCACAAATGGCGCAACTGGCGCTGGGCGACGCTCGTGGCGGTAAACCTGTTCTTCGTACTCTCCTACCGGCTCGACATCCAACTTCTCGAAGGCGCGCTCACCGCATCGCGCTTCGCGGGATTCCATCTCATCGACCTCAACGCCGCGCTACAGGTGATGCTCGCCCACAAGCACATCGTCATCAACCTCCTCATCGGCACGCTCACCGTCTTCCTGCTGTGGGTCATGCTCGGCGGGCGCACCTTCTGTTCTTGGGTGTGTCCCTATCATCTGTTCTCCGAACTGGCTGAAAAAGCCCATCTCGCGCTCGCGCGCCGTGGACTCGTGACCGATCACGCATTCCACCGCGGCGCACGCACGGTGTTCTGGGCGCTTTTCGCGCTGTTGGCCCTCGCCACCGGCTACACCGTATTCGAGACGCTTTCGCCCACCGGCATCCTGTCGCGCGCCCTGATCTACGGGCCGGGACTGGCCCTGGGCTGGGTGTTCCTGCTTCTGGTTTTCGAGGTGTTCTGGTCGCGCCGCGCCTGGTGCCGCTACATCTGCCCGATCGGCCTTACCTACGGCGTAGTGGGATCGGTCTCGCCGCTGCGGGTGAGCTTCCGTCTCGAACCGTGCCTGCACGAAGGCGACTGCCGCAAGGTATGCCTGGTGCCGCACGTGCTCGATGTGACGATCAAGGGACGCGCCGCCGAGGCGAATACGGCGCTCGGCCCGGACTGTACACGCTGCGGCCTGTGCGTGGATGTTTGCAAAAACGGCGCGCTGCGCTACGAAATCAAGGGAATATCGTGACGCCGATCGAGCGCCGCGCCGCCCATGAATCCGAACCCTATTGCCGGCAATCGCCATGATTCTGCTCGAAAACCTGGTCAAGACCTTCCGCCGCGTCCGGGCGCTGGACGGAATCGCGCTTTCCATCGAACCGGGCGAGCGCGTCGCCCTGATCGGTTCCAACGGCGCAGGCAAGACCACGCTGATCCGCTGCCTGCTCGGCGAATACGCTTATGACGGAGTAGTACGCATCGATGGTTTCGACCCGCGCCGGCAGCGCGCCGCGGCGCTTGGCAAAATCGGCTTCGTGCCGCAGTTGCCGCCGCCGCTCAAAATGCCGGTGGGGCAACTCGTCGCTTTTTCGGCGGCATTGTGCGGTACCGCCCCGCAACGCATCGCTTCCGTCGCCAACCGGCTCGGCCTGGACATGGAAGCGGTGCGCGAACGCCAGTTCATGCGCCTGTCCGGCGGCATGAAACAAAAACTCCTCATCGCCATCGCGCTCGGACGCGATACCCGCGTCCTGATAATGGACGAACCGGCTGCCAACCTCGACCCCGAGGCGCGCAAGATCTTTTTCGACCTGCTCGCACAACGATCGAACGAAACCACTATGCTCATTTCCTGCCACCGCCTCGCCGAAGTCTCCGCACTGGTCGGTCGCGTCATCGAAATGGACATGGGCCGCGTGGCGCTCGACGGCAAGCCAGCCGAAAAAGTTTCACCCGATGCATATTAGAAAAGGACTGGAGTACTTATGCCATCACACATTCCCCCCCCCAACAGAGATTGCAGCCGGTCGCGCCGTACCTTCCTCGTTCGCACCAGCATGCTTCCGCTGCTGCCCGAACTGCTCGCCGCCTGCGACGATGGCGGACGGCCCAAAGGCATGAGCGTGATTCACTGGGATCGAGATACCTGCTCTCATTGCAAAATGGCGATCTCCAATCACCGTTTTGCCGTCGAACTGCGCGGCGGGCCCGCCGATACCGTGTTCAAGTTCGATGACATCGGCTGTCTCGTCAAATGGACACAACGAAACGTGGCGAAACAGCCCTGGATCGATGACGCCGATGTCCGTATATGGGTTGCCAACTTCACCAGCCCGAACCGCAACACAGTCCGCTGGCTCGATCCTCGCCAAGCGTATTACATCGGTCGCTCCTCGCCCATGGGCTACAACTTCGCGGCGGTGGATTCAACCAATGAAAAAGCCCTCGGTTTCGAGGAGATGCGCCAGCACATATTGGCGAAAGGCATGGAATGAAGCAATTGCTCCTCACCGCCCGGCTCGACATTGCCGAATCGCTGCGCGCGCGCTGGTTCCAGATCTACACCCTGGTATTCGGCGGCATCGTCGCGCTGCTCTTCGCCTTCGGCCTGACCGAATCGCGCGTACTGGGTTTCATCGGGCTGTCGCGCCTGCTGGTGTCCTACATCCAGATCACCATGGCGATCCTGCCGGTCTTCGTGCTCATCACCACGGTACGCTCGGTCGCCGGCGACCGCGAAACGGGCGTACTGGAATACCTGCTCGCCCTGCCGGTATCGCTCGGCGCCTGGTTCTGGGGCAAGTTTCTCGGCCGCTACGCGGTGACGTTCGCGCCGGTCTTCCTCGCCATGTTGGGCGCGGCGGCCTGGGGGCATTTCGATGGCATCGAAGTGCCCTGGCCGACGTTCGGCTACTATACGGCGCTGCTTGCCGCGATAGCACTGTGCTTTCTCGGCCTGGGCATGCTCATCTCGGCCATCGCGCACAGCACCGACGTAGCCCAGGGGGCGGCCTTCCTGCTGTGGCTCGCGCTTTTGCTCTTTCTCGACCTGATTCTGCTCGGCGTCATGATCCAGGGCCGCATCGACCCCGAACTCGCGGTGACCATCGCGCTGGCAAACCCCTTGCAAGTCTTCCGCACCGCGGCGCTGTCGGTGTTCGACCCGCAGCTCGTCGTACTCGGCCCGGCCGCCTACGTGATCTTCGATACTTTCGGCGCGGACGGCTTCCGGCTCTTTGCGCTGGCCTATCCCGCCGCGCTCGGGCTTGCCGCGGCATCCGGGGGTTATCTCATCTTCCGGCGAGGGAATCTGCTATGAAACCGATGCAAACACCTCTTGGGCAAGACGTTGAAACTTCGGCAACCCGTTTCTGTTGATGCTGTTTCAAACAGCTTCAACGTCGGGAATCTCATCGGCAGCATCGTCAATACTACCGATACCATTTTCAGCGATATTGGCAAGGTCGGCACGGTCGACGATGTCGTCGATTCCGGGGTCGCCGAGTCTGTCAATCCAACTGTGTAACTTCGGTTTCTCATCACAATCGCCGCGCGGCCGCCTCGCTTCACCCTGCGATTCGCAATATCCATGCCCATGCCGGAACGGTGAGCATTGAAACGAGAAGGCCGTAGCCCACCAGCGCCGCAGCCAGCCGGGGAGCGAAATTGTGCGCGATGGCAAGTACCCCGGCGGTAATCATCGGGGGCATGGCGGTTTCCAGCACGTTGGCGGCAAGCATGTCGCCCCGCAGACCCGCGAGCAGCGAACCGCCCAAAACCAGCGCGGGCAATATTACGAGCTTGAGAGCAAGCCCCACGGCAAGCGGGCGGATTTCCTCGGAAGGCATGCGAAAGCGCAGCGACAGCCCCACCGCGAGCATGACCAGCGGCAAAAGCGCGTCCGCAAGGCTTTTCAGGCCGTGTCCGAGCCAGCCGGGCGGATTTTCCGGCATGATCGTCAAGGCCAGTATCAATGCTACCGTCGGCGGAAAGAGCAGGACGCGGCGCGCGATGGCGGACAACGATGGCGAAGCGCCGCCACTGTAGCGGGCGCAGATGTACATGCCGAATGTGCTCAGGATGAGGCCGTTGCCGAATTGGTCGTAAACCACCGCGTAGGCGAGCGTTTCTTCGCCCCGCAATGCCCGGATCATCGGATAGCCGACGAAGCCCGTGTTGCCGAGCAGGGTGCAGAGCAGCAGGGCCGCGTAAACCTCGTTGCGAAAATGGAAACGCCTGGCGGCAAGCCACAACGCGCCCCAGGCCGCAAGTCCCAGTAGCCACGGCGTCGCCGCCAGCCCCACGACGCCCCAGTCGAAATGCAGCCGCGGCAGATAAAGCAGGATCGCGGCGGGAAAGCAGAGATAAAGCACGACCCGGTTCAGCACGTCGGCGGCGTTGTCCGGCAGCACTTTGCGCCGGGCGAACGCATAGCCCACGGCAAACATGGAGAGGATCAGGATGAAGGCTTCGATGGCCATGATTCACGCAAGGACGAACAGCGGCCCGATGTCCGCCAGAGCCGTCCATTCCATTTCGTTACCGCCGGGGCGCGCCGCCGGCTATTCCGGCTAACCGTTCTGTTTCTTTTTTCCGCCGCCGAAACGGCTGTCGAGATAGATGCCGAATTCCTTGCCCACTTCCGGGTGCTGCAATCCCAGTTCGACCGAAGCCTTGAGGTAGCCGAGCCGGGAGCCGCAATCGTAGCGCGTACCGTCGAACAGGTAGGAGAGTACGGACTCTTTCTTGAGCAGCGCGGCAATGGCGTCGGTGAGTTGCAATTCGCCGCCCGCGCCGGGCTTGAGTGCTTCAAGGTGCTCGAAGATGCGCGCGGTGAGGATGTAGCGCCCCACTACGGCTTGTGTCGTCGGCGCTCTGTCGGGTTCGGGTTTTTCGACGATGCCGGTCATCCGCTGAATCTTGCCTTCCTGCCGTTCGGTGCTGACGACGCCGTATTGGCGGGTATCCATGCGCGGCACATTCATCGTGCCCAGTACGGAACAGCGGTGGTAGCCGTAGACTTCGGCCATCTGCTGCATGACGGGCGGGCCGCCGGGGTTGTCGATCAGGTCGTCCGCGAGCAGCACGGCAAAGGCTTCGTCGGCGCTGATGACGCGGCTTGCGCACAATACGGCATGCCCGAGGCCCAACGCTTCGGATTGACGGATGTAGATGCATTTCACGTTCTTCGGCACGGTGTGGCGCACGATTTCGAGCAATTCCTCTTTGCCGCGCGCTTCCAGTTCGGTTTCGAGTTCGTAGGCTTTGTCGAAATGGTCTTCGATCGAGCGTTTGGTGCGGCCCGTGATGAAGATCATGTCGGTCATGCCCGCAGCCACGGCTTCTTCCACCGCGTACTGGATCAGCGGTTTATCGACGATGGGCAGCATTTCCTTGGGACTGGCCTTGGTGGCGGGCAAAAAACGGGTGCCCAGACCGGCTACGGGGAAAACGGCTTTCGTTATTTTGTTCGACTTGTTCATCAATCAGGCTCCTTGCAATCGTTGCAATAATCCGGCTTCATCAAGAATGTCTATGCCCAGTTCCTTCGCTTTATCGAGCTTGGAACCGGCTTCTTCCCCCGCCACGACGTAATCTGTTTTCTTGGAAACGGAACCGCTCACTTTGCCGCCCGCGTTTTCGATCAGCGCCCTGGCGTCGTCGCGTTTTACATTGGGTAATGTTCCGGTCAGCACGAAAACCTTGCCGCTGAACGGTCCCGGCGGCGCATCGGCCTGCCCTTCGCTTTCTTTCCAGTGCACACCGGCGGCAATCAGGCGTTCGATGACTTCGCGGTTATGCGCTTCGGCAAAGAAATCGAGAATGGATTCGGCGACGATCGCCCCTACATCGGGGACTTTTTCGAGCGCCACGGCATCGGCTTCCCAAAGCGCGGCGAGTTTACCAAAATGACGCGCCAGATCCTTTGCCGTGGATTCGCCGACGTTGCGGATGCCCAGTGCAAAGATGAGACGGGCAAGACTCGTTTCCTTGCTTTCTTCGATGGCGGCGACGAGGTTCGCGGCGGACTTGTCGCCCATGCGTTCCATCGAGGCGAGCGCGGGCGCGGTCAGGGCATAGAGATCGGCGGGCGTCTCGACATGGCCGCCCGCAATCAGTTGCTCGACCAGTCTGTCGCCCAATCCTTCGATATCCATCGCGCGGCGGCTGGCGAAATGCAGCAGGGCGCCCTTCAACTGCGCCGGACAAACGAGACCGCCCGCACAACGCGCGATCGCCCCGCCCTTTTCCCGCACGACGCGGGAACCGCATTCGGGACAGGTTCCGGGCAATTCAAAAGCGGGATGGCGCGGCATCCTTCCAGAATAAGGCCCAGGCACCTTCCGCATGCCGGAAGCGCGCACGATCTCCCGTGTAGCCAAGAACGCTTCCCGCCCCCGGAAACGCATCCGCGCGAGCGGACGTTCTTCCAGCACCACGCCGACGACTTCCGGTATGACATCTCCGGCGCGGCGCACGATGACGGTATCGCCCACCCGCACGTCCTTGCGGCGCGCTTCGTCCTCGTTGTGCAGGGTGGCATTGGTGACGGTAACGCCGCCGACGAAAACCGGTTTCAGTTTCGCCACCGGCGTCAATGCCCCAGTACGCCCAACCTGCACTTCGATGGCGGTCACGACGGTACGCGCTTCTTCGGCGGGATATTTGTGCGCCACCGCCCAGCGCGGTTCGCGCGAACGGAAACCGAGCCGGTTTTGCAGGGCAAGGCTGTTGACTTTGTAAACCACGCCGTCGAAATCGAACGGGATTTGCGCGCGCCGCCCGCCCATGCGGTCATGGAAGTCGGCGAGCGAACGCCAGCCCTGCGCGACGATGCGATGTTCGCAGACCGGAAAGCCGAAAGCCTCCAGCGCATCGAGCAATTCCCTGTGCGTGGCGGGCAAGCGCCAGCCTTCGATCACGCCGACGCCGTAGGCGAAGAACTTGAGCGGACGGCTGCCGGCAATGGCCGGATCGAGTTGGCGAATGCTGCCCGCCGCGCCGTTGCGGGGGTTCACCAGCGGCTTCTCGCCGCACGCCCGCGCCTTTTCGTTGTAGCGCGCGAGATCGTCCCGGCGTATGTAGGCTTCGCCGCGCACTTCCAGCACCGGCGGCGCAGCGCCTTGCAGACGCAATGGAATGTCATGGACGGTACGGAGATTCTGCGTCACGTCCTCGCCATTGAGGCCATCGCCACGCGTGGCGCCCCGCACGAACAGGCCATGCTCGTAACGCAGACTGACCGCGAGGCCGTCGAACTTCAGTTCCGCCGTGTATTCGATGGGCGGGGCTGTTTCGGATAATTCCAGTTCGCGCCGCACCCTGGTGTCGAAATCCTCCGCCCCGCTCGCGCCGGTATCCGTTTCGGTCTGGACGGAGAGCATGGGCACGGCGTGCACGACCGTCTCGAACTGCGCGAGCGGCCTGCCGCCGACCCGGCGCGTCGGCGAATCGGGCGCGGCCAGAACCGGGTTTTCGGCTTCCAGCGCCTGCAATTCGCGGAACAGTGCGTCATAGGCGGCATCCGTGGTTGTCGGTGCATCGAGTTCGTAATAGGCGCGATTGTGCGTTTCGATCTCGTGGCGAAGCCATCCCGCGCGGCGCGCCGCCTCGTCGATACTCATGTACCGAACAAGCGGCGCGCAAGCGAACCGCCGGGGGGAATACCTTCCTCACTCATGCGCATTTGATAGCGGCGGATGCGGTTCCGAATCGCTTCCACGGACTCCGCGCCAAAGGGCTGCCAGTTGTCATCGACCACGGTCGCGCCGAGCGTTTTGGCCAGATGGGAAGCGAAACGCATCATGTCCTCGAACTCCGCCGCCGCGTCGATGACGCGCGGCAGATCGAGAACCAGGCTCAGGTGTTTCGTTTGCAGGGCGGCCAGCGTCGTGCGCTCAAGCAGCGGAGGCTCGCCGTTGTTCAGGATATACAAGGTGCGGCTGTCGCCGGCGCGGGCATGGAAAGCGCCGTCGCCTTCGAGCCGCAAGCCTTCGGCTTCGGCGAGGGAAAAAATCCGCGCACCGCTCATCGCTTGCTCGGAGACGACATTGACGGCGATCTGCACATCGACCTCGGCGCAGAACCGGTCGAGCGCCCGCGCATTGCCAAGCACTTCGATGCGCGACGGAATCCCCGCCGGCACGGCGCGGAAATGATCGGCCAGCTTTTGCATGCCGCGCGCGTAGCGCAGAAAATCGTTCTCGCTGACGACCCCTTCGCGGTCGACCAACTGGAGCGCGGCGAGAAACCAGTGATGCACGCCCGTGGTGTTGGCGTTGATACGCCGCCAATGGTTTTCGCGGTCGTCGAAGGCATACCAACGCAAGGTGCGCGGAACGTCGTCGAACACTTCGGTCTGCGCCGCCCAAAGGCGCGGCACTTCGATCGGTTCCACGGCTTCGATGCGGATGCAGCAATCGAGGCGGGGGTCGAGCCTGTCAGGCAAGGGGGGCTGCGAGCGCGGCTTCGGCGGCTGGCGGGACGGGGCGCTTTTCTTCTCTCCCGCCACGGATGGCCCGCCGCCACGGGACGCGTCCCCACCGCCGTCCGCCCCCTGCTCGTCCTGGACGGCGGGAAACCCGCCCTCGGTTTGTTCGAGCAAAGTGTCGCGGAGCGTGCCGGGGAAGGCGCGTTCGGCGTGACGGCGATGCCGCCCCTCCTGCCACTTGTTGTAAATGACGATTGCCGCGACCACGGCGACAGCGGCCACGATCAATGCGATTTGCAATGTATCCATACCCTTAGCGCACCGTTTCCATTGCTGGTTCCTATTACGCCGCCGCCGGCTCAGCCAGGCGCAACGCTGCTTCCACGTCCACTTCCACCACCCTCGATACCCCCTGTTCCTGCATCGTCACGCCCACCAACTGCTGTGCAACTTCCATCGTGATCCTATTATGGCTGATGAAAATGAACTGCGTCTGCGCCGACATCTGTTTCACCATCTCGGCGTAGCGCCCAGTGTTGGCATCGTCCAACGGCGCATCGACCTCGTCGAGCATGCAAAACGGCGCGGGATTGAGCTGGAACATCGCAAAGACCAGCGCAATCGCGGTAAGCGCCTTTTCGCCCCCGGACAACAACTGGATCGACGCATTCTTTTTGCCCGGCGGCTGCGCCACGATCTGGACGCCCGCATCGAGGATTTCCTCCCCGGTCAGTACCAGCGCCGCCCGGCCTCCCCCGAAAAGCTGCGGGAACAGCCTGCCGAAATGCTCATTGACCGTATTGTAGGTTGCCTGCAACTGCTCGCGCGTCTCGCGGTCGATACGACGGATGGCATCTTCCAGCGTTTCGATGGCTTGCAGCAAGTCGTCGTTCTGCGCATCCAGATATCCCTTGCGCTCGGCGGCGGCGCGCAGTTCCTCGACGGCGGCAAGGTTGACCGCGCCCAGCGCGGCCATGTCGCGCCCAAGCCGCGCCACTTCGCGCTGGAGCGCATTCTCGCCCGGCGCGCTTTCCAGGAGCGGTGCAAGCGCCGCCTCGTCGGCCCCGGCTTCCGCCAATCTCTCGTCGAACTGCGCGATCGCCAATTCCGCCGCCTGCGCCTCCAGCCGCAAATCGGCCACCCGTGCGCGCAACGGCGCGGCATCGTGCTCGGTGCGCAGACGCAGTTCCTCGGTTTCGCGCAATAGCGCCGCCGCCTGCTCCAGCGCATCGCGCCGTCCGGCCAGCGCCGCCTCCCGGCTGCCGTGCGCGTCGAGCGCCGTTTGCAAGGACTCGCGGCAACGGCTATCGTCGGTCGCCTCGCGTTCCGCTTCGCGGGCGGCGCGTTCATTGGCGATCCGGGCGAGTTGCCCATCCGCCAACTGCGCGTTTCGGGCGTTGTCTTCCAGCTTGCCCGCGCATTCGCGCGCCGAAAATTGCGCTTCCTGGAACTCGCGCGCCAACGATTGCTCCAGTGCGCGCAAAGCGCGCAACGCTTCATCACGCTCCCGCAGCACGTCCAGGGCGGCATCGAGTTGTCCGCGCTGCAACTCGGCCAATTCGACGGCGCGGGCATATTCACGTTCGGCCCGCGCATGACTTTCGCGCTCCCCTTCCTCCTGGCGCGCCAATTCGGCCAGATCGTTCGAGATGCGCGCCCGTTGCTCCTCGGCGCGGCTCGCCGCCTGGGCAAGCTTGAGCGCCTCGACTTCCCCGGCATGGCGCGCGCCCTGCGCCGCCTGCGCATCGCGGCGCAAATCGTCGATGCGGGCCTGCGCCCCAGCGGCGGCGGACTCGGCGGCGAGCAAGGCATCATGCACGGCAAGCGCCTCGTCTTCGAGCGTCCGCAGGCGCGCGGCCAGCGCGTCGATCTCGCGCTGGCGCTCGATGACGCCATGCGTGCGGCTATCGGGAACCACATGCGCCAGCATACTGCGGCTCAGCACCTGGCCGCTCCGGCTGACCAGGCACACACCGGGCGCGAGTCCGCCCCGGCGCGCAAGCCAGTCGTCGATCCGGTCGACCGCGAACCAGCCATGCAGCCAGTCGACGAGCAAAGCCTGCCTCACATCGTCACCGGCGCGGACATACGCGCTCAAAGGCGTCGTCCCGACCGGCGGCGGCAACGCATCGGGCATGGACAATGCCGCGCCGCCGGCAAAACCGAGAGCCAGCACCGCCGCGGGCGGCTCGGCGAGAAGATCGGCGGCAAGCGCGCCGCCCTCCTCCGTCACCAGCGCCGCCAGCCGTTCGCGGAGTACGGTTTCCAGCGCCGTTTCCCACCCGGCATCGACTTCCAGCGACCGCCACAGCGGCGGCAGTCCATCGTGACCGTGCCGGGCAAGCCAGCCATCGGGTTCGCCCTGGGCCGCGGCCCCGGACTGGACCCGCGCCAGGGCATTGTGCTGCGCGCGCAATTCGGTCAGGCCGCGCTGCACCGCGCGCTCGGCATCGAGCGCCTCCTTGAGCGCCGTCTGCAATGCGGGCTGCCGCGCCTGCTCCCCGGCAAGCGCCTGTTGCAGCGCCTCGCAACGCTCGCGCAAGGCATCGAGCCGCGCTTGCCGCCCGGCCAGCAGCGCCGCATCCGGCCCCTCGATCCCGTCATGTTCCCCATCGAGCTTCGCGCGGCGCTGAACCAGGGCATCGAGAGCGCGCCCGGCGTGGACGCGATGAGCATCCTCCACCCGCAACTGCTGCTCGGTCGCCGCCAGTTCGCGCCGCACCGACGCCACCGTCGCCTCGGCGGCCCGCCGATCGGATTCGCATTCCGGCGAGCGCCCGGAGATTTCCTGATGGCGCGCCTCGGCCTGTTCGACGCGCAAGGCGGCGTTCCCGGCCAGCGCCTCCCAACGAATACGCTCCTCGTCGAGCGTCTCGCGGCGGATGCGCCATTGATCGAAATCGGCATCGAGTTGGCCGAGACGGGCATTGAGCCGCTGCCGTGTATCGCCCAAGTGCTGCAATTCGGCTTCGAGCCTCGAAACCTCCGCCCCCGCCGCGAAAAGATCGCTTTGCGCGAGATGCACGGCCTCGGAAGCGGCCAGATGTCCGGCGCGCGCCTCCTCGAGCGTGCGCTCCAGTGTTTGCAGGCGGGCATTGTCGGTATCGATGCGGATCGTGGCCGCCCCGAGTTCCTCCGCGGCGCGGGCATGCCCGGCGCGCGCCTCGTTACGCTTGATGAGCCACAGCAGTTGCTGGCGCTCGACAAGGGCGGCGTTGAGCGCCCGATACCGTTCGGCGGTCGCGGCCTGCGCTTCGAGATGTCCGATGCGCTCGCCCAGTTCCAGGCGGATATCGTCCAGGCGGGCGAGATTGTCGCGCGCATCGGACAGTCGCCCCTCGGTCTCGCGCCGCCGTTCGCGGTAACGGGTGACGCCCGCCGCTTCTTCAAGAAAGCCCCGGATTTCCTCCGGACGGGCCTCGATGATGCGCGAAATCATCCCCTGCTCGATGATTGCGTAAGCGCGCGGCCCCAGTCCGGTGCCGAGAAAAAGATCGATCACATCGCGGCGGCGCACATGGATGCCATTGATGTAATAAGTCGACTCCCCCGAGCGTTCGAGCGCGCGGCGCACGGCGATCTCGGCGTAAGGCGCCCATTGCCCGGCTGCGCGTCCGGCATTGTTGTCGAACACCAGTTCGACGCTGGCGCGCGAGACCGGCTTGCGGGTCGTGGAACCATTGAAAATGACATCCTGCATCGACTCGCCGCGCAACGCCGAAGCGCGAGTTTCCCCAAGCACCCATCGCACCGCATCAATGACGTTCGACTTGCCGCAACCATTTGGCCCGACGATGCCGACGAGATTCCCCGACGTGCGCACCGTGATCGGGTCGACAAAGGTCTTGAAACCGGCGAGTTTGAGCTTGGAAAGACGCAAGATCGAGCAGAGACAGAACAAAACAGGGCGGCGCATAATAACATCCTTCGCCCGCCCGGCCCTGGGATTCCGCGCCCGAAGAATCGACTTGGGCCGGTGATGCCGAAGCGGCACAAGCCGACGCTTGTCCATTATCCGATACAACTCAAAAAAATTACCCGACTCGTCGCGTTTGCATATACAATGCGTGTTCCGCTTTCAGAACAACTGATTGGAGATCACCATGGCATTATCGTACTTACTGCCTGTCGGTCCCTTTGTCGGGCCGCTGCCATACCTAGCGCCAGTTTATGCTCCCGCAATCTATGCTCCCATTTACGGAGCCTGGGGGTTCTCATACGGCCCCGTCGTCGTCAAGCCATATAAACTGGTTGTGACTACCGGCACCAATGACACGGATGCCCTGGACGGCAGCGACAAGCCCGATATCATACACGGCAAGGGCGGCGACGATACCCTGAACGGCAACGGGGGGAGCGACGTTCTATACGGCGACGCAGGCAACGATACATTGAACGGCGACGCGGGCAACGACGACCTGTATGGCGGTACAGGCAATGACACCCTGGTTGGCGGCGCGGGCAGCGACATCCTGGATGGCGGCGCGGGCAACGACACCCTGTATGGCGGTACGGGAAGCGATTTCCTGTATGGCGGTACGGGCAGCGATACCTATTTCTTCGACCTCGGCAGCGGTCGGGATCAGATCATCGACACCGGCGGCGATCTCGACATCATCCAGTTCGACGAGGGAATCGCGCCCGAAGACATAGAGGTCGAGCAGTTCTTCGGCATCACCGTCCTGAACTACGACTCGGGCAAAGGCAGAATCACCTTCAATACCGATGCCATTGAAGAAGTTCACTTCGACGACGGCACGGTATGGTCGCCGGACGACATCGCGGCGATGCTCTGAAAACCACGAACCGCGACGAAACGGGCGGCCCATCCGGACGATGGCTGCCCGTTGACCATCGTCCGGGGGAATCCGGTTATTTGTCGCCATCCCGGGCAGACTTCTTGCCAGTATCGAACGAGCTTCATATAATTATCCGTTTTCCGTGAACCTTTTCAGGGTATCCCCGATGGTCGTTATTCGTCTTGCTCGTGGCGGCGCCAAGAAGCGCCCGTTTTACAACATCGTTGCCGCCGATTCGCGCAACCGGCGCGACGGGCGCTTCATTGAGCGCGTCGGTTTCTATAGCCCGCTTGCCTCGGGCGCTGCGCAATCGCTTTCCATCGACAATGAGCGTCTTGCCTATTGGGAACGGAACGGCGCGCGCCTGTCGCCGACTGTCGCCCGGCTGGTAAAGCAAAACGCCAAGGCCGGACAGCAGGCGGCTGCCTGAACCGGGCATGATCGTACTGGGGCGTATTGTCGCCCCTTTCGGCGTCAAGGGTTGGTTCAGTATCCGGCCATTCGGCGACGATCCGCTATCGTGGCGGGAGATGCCGTACTGGTGGATCGCCCCCGCGGACGATGCTCCCAGCGGCGAGTGGACGCAACATGCCCTGCGCGGCTGCCAAGCGCACGGTAAAGGTTTGATCGCCAGCCTTGAAAGCATCGCTGACCGCGATGCGGCACAGGCAATCGTCGGCTGGTATGTCGCCGCGCCGCGCGAAGCCTTGCCCGCCACGAAAGACGGCGAGTATTACTGGAGCGACCTCGTGGGCATGACAGTGCGGAACGAAGTGGATGAGACGCTCGGCGAAGTCGCCGGACTCATTTCCACTGGCGCGCACGATGTGCTTCAGGTGCGCGACGGCGACATGGAACGTCTGATCCCGTTCGTGGCCGCTTATGTGAGCGGCGTCGACCTCACCGGACGGACGATACGTGTAGCGTGGCAAAAGGACTGGTGAAAGCGCCATGCAAGGAAAGGGGACGATACCGATGCCCGCCGGCGGGCGGCATTACGATGTCATCACCCTTTTCCCCGGGATGTTCGCCGCGCTCACCGGCAGCGGCATCACGCGACGGGCATTGGAGCGCGAGTTGTACCGGATCGACTTCCACGATCCCCGTGATTTTGCGAACGACGCGCACCGCACCGTCGACGACCGCCCCTATGGAGGCGGCCCCGGTATGGTGATGCTGGCCGAGCCGCTGGCGCAAAGCATTGCCCGCGCCCGCGCACGGCAGGAAGAAACGCTCGGCATGGCCGGGCCGCTCATTTATCTGTCGCCGCAAGGCACGCCGCTTGCGCATGACAAGGTGATGAAACTGGCGCGCGAACCGGGCCTGATCCTGCTTTGCGGACGTTACGAAGGTATCGACCAGCGTTTGCTCGACCACGATATCGACGAGGAAATCTCGCTCGGCGACTTCGTGCTCTCGGGCGGCGAGTTGGCGGCAATGGCGCTCATCGATGCCATGGTGCGCCAGTTGCCGGGTGCATTGAACGATGCCGGATCGGCGGAAGAGGATTCTTTCGCCGCCGGCTTGCTGGACTGTCCGCACTATACGCGGCCAGAAATATACGGAAACGAGCGGGTGCCAGAGGTGCTGCTCTCTGGCAACCATGCATTGATCCGCCGCTGGCGGCTCAAGCAGGCATTGGGCCGCACATGGCAGCGCCGCCCCGACCTGCTTGCCGGACGGGGGCTGAATAAGGAAGAATCGCGCCTTCTGGAAGAATTCCAGCGGGAGCATCACGAAGAAACCCCGGCTTCCGGGCCGGGGTGACTTTCCATAAACCGCGCGCACCAGGCTTGTACCTGCTCTGCGCGCCAGGCCAACGGCCATTGAACGACATGGAGTCATGAAATGAATCTGATCCAGCAACTTGAACAAGAAGAAATCGCCCGGCTGTCCGCGGGCAAGACCTACCCTGCTTTCGCCCCCGGCGATACCGTAGTGGTACAAGTCAAGGTCAAGGAAGGTACGCGCGAACGCCTGCAAGCCTACGAAGGCGTAGTGATCGCCAAGCGCAACCGCGGCCTCAACTCCTCATTCATCGTGCGCAAGATTTCTTCCGGCGAAGGCGTGGAACGGACCTTCCAGACCTACTCCCCGCTGCTGGCTTCCATCGACGTCAAACGCCGTGGCGATGTACGCCGCGCCAAGCTTTACTACCTGCGCAGCCGCTCCGGCAAGGCCGCGCGGATCAAGGAAAAGCTCAATTACAAGGCTGCCGCGGCCAAAAAGCAACAGCAAGGCTGAGACATCGGCTGCATCAGCGGCAAAATCGCGCGCTTCCATTCGCCTGCGTCCCGGCAGGAAGCTGCGCCGCATGGCGCTTTCGCGTCCGGTTTCAGTGGCTGCGTTCCCGGGAGGGAGTACGCATGAATCTACGTCAGGATGACCTCGCCAACCGACTCGAACAGCCGCTCGCGCCGCTCTGGGTCGTCCACGGCAATGAACTGCTGGTACTGGAAGCGGCGGACGCCATCCGCGCCGCCGCCCGCCGCCAGGGCTTCGACGAACGCGAGACGCTGGTCGTGGATGCAAGCTTCCGCTGGGACGCGCTGATGTTGGCCGCGGGCAATCTGTCGCTGTTCGGCGGTTCCCGGCTCATCGACCTGCGCATTCCCACAGGCAAGCCCGGCAGGGACGGCGGCGACATCCTGCAACGCTATGCCGCCGCGCCGCCCGCCGATGTCCTGACCCTGATTACCCTGCCCGTCCTCGACTGGCAGACGCGCAAGACCGCCTGGTACAAAGCCCTCTCCGAGACCGGCGTCACCATCGAATACGAAACCCCGCCGCGCGAACGCCTGCCCGCCTGGATCGCCCACAGACTCGGCGCGCAAGGCCAGTCGGCCTCTGCCGAAACGCTGGAATTCATCGCAGACCACGTCGAGGGCAACCTCCTTGCCGCCCAGCAGGAAATCCGGAAACTCGGACTCCTCCATGGTGAAGGCGAACTGGCGCAGGCCGAAGTCGAAGCCGCGGTGCTCAACGTCGCCCGCTACGACATCAACATGCTTCGGCAAGCTCTCCTCGAAGGCGATCCCGCCCGCTGCGTACGCCTGCTCGACGGCTTGCGCGGCGAAGATGCGCCGCCGCCGCTGGTGCTGTGGGCTTTCGCCAGCGAAATCCGCGCTCTGGCCACGCTGCGCGGCGGCAGCGACAAGGGGCAAGCGTTACCGGCGCTTTTCAAGGCCGAGCGCATCTTCGACCCCGCCCGCCAGCGAACCCTTCGCGCCGCGCTCGCCCGTCTCGCCCGCCCGACCCTGCAAGCCGCCCTGCTCCATGCCGCCCGCATCGACCGCATGATTAAGGGACTCGTGCGCGGCGAACTCTGGGATGAATTCCAGCACTTGGCCTTGCGCCTATGCGGGCGCAAACTGTAAGCACGTAAAAAGAAGACACCGTGACATAATATGGCTTGACATACAATGTCGCCCCGTCTACAGTAGCGACATATAGCCATGTATTGAAGAACCCATTTTCACACAAGGAGGCGAAATGAAATCCTTGCAGGAACGGCTCGGCGGCCTGGACGCGGTACTCAGTGCGCGTCTGGGAGGAACCCCGATCAGTCTTCAACCCATCCCCGGTGAAATTCCGGTCATCCAGACAGTGATCGGCGGGCGTGAGGAACTGCCGATATTCATCACTGTTTCCGATGACCAGATTTTATGTATTTGCCATCTTTGGACAGACGGGGAAATCATTCCCGAAAAGCGTCCGGAATTGCTGGAACTGTTGCTGGATCTAAATCCCGCAATTCCCCTCTCTTCGTTTGGCCGGGCGGAAGGACGCTACATACTGTACGGCGCGCTGGCCCGCGACGCCCGCATCGACGATATCGCCAACGACATCGCGGCCCTGAGCGACAACGCCATCGATGCCCTGGATGCGCTTTCCGACTATTTGTCATAAGGAGTAATCATCATGAGTGTCATTGGAAAAATCGTTACCTTGCTGCGCGGCAGCGCCCGGGAACTGGGCGAAAGCATCGTCGATGCCAACGGCGTGCGAATCTATGAACAAGAAATCCACGATGCCCGCAACGCCATCGCACAGGCAAAAAACGACCTGACCGGCGTGATGGCCAAGGAAATGCAGAGCGCCCGCAAAATCGAACGCGTGCGCACTGAAATCGAACGCCTGGAAAACCTGGCGATCGAAGCACTGGACAAGGAAAAGCCCACTTTGGCCGAGGAAGTCGCCGCCCAGATCGCGGAACAGGAAGCCGAGTTGGACAGGCAAACCCAATTGCACGCGGATTACGCACTGCAATCCACCCGGTTAAAAGATCTCATCAAGGCTTCAGAGGCGAAAGTCCGCGAACACGAACGCGAAGTGCAGATGGCAAGAGCGACGGAAAGCGTCTATAAAGCCACGCAAAGCATTTCGGAAAACATCACTTCTTCCGGCTCGAAACTCATTGGCGCCAAGGAATCGCTGGAGCGCATCAAGAAGCGCCATGAAGACCTTGCCGACCGCATGGCCGCCGCCGATACTCTCGATCGCGAACTGGGCGCGAAGGCGCTGGAAATCAAGCTCGCGGAAGCGGGCATTGGCGAAGATGCCCAACGCAAGGAAAAAGTGATGGAGCGCATCCGGGCACGTCGTGAAGCAGCGACGGAAGGCAAAGCATGAGCGGTTCCGCGAATCCTCCACGCAAGCCCCCGCGCTGGAGCGGTTCGGATGCGGCGCTGCATGCAGTGCAAGTGGCTTTCGATGTGGAAGCCGCCGTTCTCGAAGCGGTGCGGCATGCCGCTTTCGAGAACAATCTTTCAAGTCCCGACCAAATCCGCCACATCCTTGGCCTATCGGCGAGCCGCCGCCCCAAGCGCCCCCGGCTCACCGTCACCCTGACGCTGGACGACTACGAGGTGCTCGGGGCGCGTTACGGCCTGCCCGTGGAAAAACGCCTCGCCATCAAGGAACGTGTAACGCAGGAACTGATAGATTTCGCCGATCGGAAAATGACACGAGATCGCCGCAAATCCCCCATATCCGATAATCGCCGTTCCTGAAAACACAGATAGCGCACAGATTCCGTCATGACTTTTTCCGAAGCCATCCTGGCATACCCGACAGTCATCTATACGACATTTCTCGGTGTCGTTCTTCTATACTGGGCGCTGGCGCTGATCGGTCTCGTAGATTACGAAAGCGGTGGCCCAGACCTGGATGTGGATGTGGATGTCGACGCGGGCGGCGACATCGCGCACAACGCACATCTTCTGGACGGCGAATCCGGCAGCAATGGCATCGGTACGCTGGCAAGTTACCTCGTCGCGCTCGGATTGAGCGGCGTCCCCTTCTCAGTGGTCGTCAGCCTGCTTACGCTGCTCGGCTGGGTCGTTTGCGGCATGACGACGCTCTGGCTATTTCCCATCGTACCCACGAACATACTGCGTTTCGTCGTGGGCTCGGCAATCCTCGCCGCCGCCTTCGCGCTCTCGATTCCTTTGGCGGCGGCCTGCGTGCGACCGCTGCGCAAGCTTTTCATCACCCATAACGCCATCTCCAACACAGCCCTCGTCGGCCATGAATGCGTAGTGCTCACCGGCGCGGTGGACGAAAAATTCGGTCGCGCCGAAGTGCCCGCCCGTGGAGCGGGTTACCATATTCGCGTCGTGGCGGACACACCCAACAATTTGAAGCGAGGCAATACCGCCGTTATTCTTGAATACGACGAATCCCTGCGGCTTTACCGCATCGCGGAGAAAGAGAAACCTTAGCGCCTCGAAGAAACACCAGACATCGACCATCCACCGGTTCCCTAGGCGCCTATCCAGAGAAGGAAGCAACATGCAGCCATCACTCACCATCATCTTGATCGCCATCGGCATCATCGCCCTGTTCATTCTCGGCCTCTTTTCCCTTTTTGCACGCTTTTACCGCAAAGTGGAACAAGGCTACGCCATGATCGTCAACACCATGCGCAGCGAACCGGAAGTGACCTTCACCGGACGCATGGTCTACCCCATCGTCCATAAGGCCGAGATGATGGACATTGCGCTGAAAACCATTGAAATCGCGCGCACAGGCAACGAAGGGCTGATTTGCCAGGACAACATTCGCGCCGACATCAAGGTGACGTTCTTCGTGCGGGTCAACAAGACAACCGAAGACGTACTCCGTGTCGCGCAGGGCATCGGCTGCGCCCGCGCCTCCAATCAAGAAACGCTGGAAGGGCTTTTCTCCGCCAAATTCTCCGAGGCGCTGAAGACCGTGGGCAAGTCGATGGATTTCGTCGAACTCTACCAGGCGCGCGATCATTTCCGCGACGAGATCATCCGTCAGATCGGCGACGACCTCTCCGGCTATATCCTCGCGGACGCCGCCATCGATTACCTGGAGCAGACTCCGCTCTCCAAGCTCGACTCAAGTAATATCCTCGATGCGCAGGGCATCAAGAAAATCACCGACCTCACCGCGCAAGAACATGTGCGCACCAACGAATTCCGGCGCAACGAGGAAATGCAGATCAAGAAAAAGGACGTCGAAACCCGCGAAGCCATCCTCGAACTCGAACGGCAACAGGCCGACGCCGAATTCAAGCAAGGGCGCGAAATCGCCACGGTCAAGGCGCGCGAGGAAGCCGAAGCCCAGCGCGTCGAAGCCGAAGAACACACCAAAGCCGAACTCGCCCGTTTGCAAGCCGCACAAGCCATCGCCGTGCAGCAGGAAAACGTCACCCGCGAAAAAGAAGTCGCGGAAAACAACAGGAAGCGCGCCGTGGCGATCGAAGAAGAAAAAGTCACCCGCGCCCGCCAACTGGAAATCGTCGACCGTGAAAAAGAAGTCACCCTGCAACAGATCGACAAGGATCGCGCAGTAGAAATCCAGAAGAAAGCCATCGCCGACGTCATCCGCGAGCGCGTCATCGTCGAACGCACCGTAGCCGAGCAGGAAGAAGCCATCAAGGAAGTGCGCGTCGTCGCCGAAGCCGACCGCACGAAGCAGGCAGTCATTCTCACCGCCCAAGGCAAAGCGGAGGAAAAACTCATTCAAGACGTCAAGGACGGCGAAGCGCAGGAACGCCGCGCCCACTTCAAGGCCACCGAAGAACTGACGCTTGCCGAAGCGCACCTCAAGGTGGCGGAAAAAGCCGCGGAAGCCAAGAAGCGCGAAGCCGAAGGCATCGAAGCCATCGAGGCCGCGCCGGGTCTTGCCCAAGCCAAGGTACTGCTGGTTTCGGCGGACGCCAAGGAAAAGCAAGGCATGGTTGACGCCCGCGTGAAAATCGCCGCCGCCGATGCGCTCGAAAAATACGGTCATGCCGAAGCCGAGGCGCTGCAAGCCAAACTCTTCGCCGAAGCGGAAGGCAAAGAAAAGCAAGGTCTGGCGGACGTCAAGGTGCGCGCGGCGGATGCGCAAGCCATCCTCAACGTGGGCGAGGCCGAAGCCAAAGTGATCGAAACCCGCTTCGCCGCCGAGGCCAAGGGTCTGCGCGAAAAATTCGACGCCATGAAGTCCATGAGCGAAAACACCCGCGCCCACGAAGAATTCCGCATGAAGCTGGAGCGCGCCCATACCGAAACCCTGAAAGCCATCGAGGCGCAAACCGGCATCGCCCGCGAACAGGCGGAAGTGCTGGGCACGGCGCTGGAAAAAGCCAACATCGACATCGTCGGCGGCGAAGGCGATTACTTCGAGCGCTTCGTGAATGCGCTCGCGGTCGGCAAGGGCATCGACGGCGCCATCAGCAAGAGCAATACATTGAAAGTCGGCCTGCGCGATCACCTGATCGGCGAGCGCGACTTGGTAGAGGATGTGAAGGGCGTCCTGGGCGCATTGGGCGACGCTTCGGGCAGCGTACAAAACCTGTCGGTCGCGGCGCTCCTGCACAGAATCAACGCCGAGGGGTCGGATACGCAAAAAGCCGCGTTGAAAACCTTGCTGGACGGGTTCGGCAAATGATCCCCGGAAGGGCGCGGGCATCGACGTTCGTTGTCCGCATTGCCAGAAGCGCGGCGTAGTGCGGAAATCGACATTTACATGTCATTGCCGCGCAAACTGACCCGCCCCCATCTGGCAGGCCCGGCCGGTGAATTCCGGCCCTTGATCCGTGCGGATCGCTTTTCGCTGAAACAGCCCAACCCCGTTCGCGGTTCCGGTTCGTTTCATGTGTACCATCTGGCTTTTACGTTTCCATCCACGTCAGACAGAGCCGGACGACAAAGCGCGGAAGGGGTTGCGCCCCTCCCGTATGTAATTATCCCCCCGAAGGGGGAGGCTTCAACCGGAGTCAATTTTCGATGAAACAAACGACTTTCCCACGAACCGCCGCCGCGCTGCTGACCGTGCTACTGCTGGCCGCGTGCGCGGAGTCCGCTAAAGACAACATGAGCGACAGGGTTTCCAGACCGGTCGCGGCATCGCCCGAGCCGCTCGCAGGGCCGTCCGACGCAGCGCCGTCCGAGTCGGAATCCGCGCCAGCCGCACCGATGGCGGCGCAGGAAGCAGAAGCGCCATCGCGTGCGATGAATAAGAACGCACTATCCGACACGACATTGTCTTCCGACTACACCGTAATCCAGCAGCAGCCCGAACCCGGCGACGAACGCTACGGCAAGATCGACGACAACCCGGTGAAGCTCGTGGCGGAGGAGCCGGTGTCGACCTTCTCGATCGATGTCGATACCGGCAGCTACGCCAATGTGCGTCGGATGTTGACGCACGGACAACTACCGCCGCGCGACGCGGTGCGGGTCGAGGAAATGATCAACTATTTCCCCTACCGCTACGCCCAGCCTCGGGACGGCAAACCGTTCGCGGTGCATACGGCGCTCGCCCCCGCGCCGTGGAATGCCGATCGGGTCCTGCTGCGGGTGGCGCTCAAGGGCGAAGATCTCGCCAAGCAGACCCTGCCTCCGGCCAATCTCATCTTCCTGGTCGATGTTTCCGGCTCGATGTATTCGCGGGATAAATTACCGCTCCTGCAAGCATCGCTGAAGCTGCTGGTCAAGCAACTGCGCGCCCAGGACAGGATTTCGCTGGTCACTTACGCGGGCGGCACCGCGGTCGCGCTGTCGGGCGCGCCGGGCAGCGAGCAAAAGAAGATCATCAATGCCATCAGCCGCCTGAGAGCCGGCGGCAGCACGGCGGGCGCGGCGGGAATCGAACTGGCATACCAGCAGGCGCAGGAAAACTTCATCAAGGGCGGCATCAACCGCATCCTGCTGGCGACCGACGGCGACTTCAACATCGGCGTCACCGATTTCGGCCAGTTGAAGCAGATGATCGAAGATAAGCGCAAATCCGGCGTCTCCTTCACCACCCTCGGCTTCGGCACCGGCAATTACAACGAGCATCTGATGGAACAACTGGCCGATGCGGGCAATGGCGCGTATTCGTACATCGATTCGCTGATGGAAGGTAAAAAGGTGCTGGTCAATGAAATGACTTCGACGCTGGCGACCATCGCCAAGGACGTGAAAATCCAGGTCGAATTCAATCCGGCGCAGGTGACGGAATACCGGCTGATCGGCTACGAAAACCGGATGCTCAAGCGCGAAGACTTCAACAACGACAAAGTAGACGCGGGCGACATCGGCGCGGGCCACACGGTCACGGCGCTCTATGAATTGACCCTGGCCGGGCGCAAGGGCGCATTGGAACCGCTGCGCTATCAAACGCGAAAAGCCGCATCCGCCGACGCGCACGGCGACGAAATCGCCTTCGTCAAATTGCGCTACAAAAAGCCGGACGGCGACACCAGCACGCTGGCCGAATACCCGGTGTTGCCCGCCGAATTGAAGCCGATCAAGGAAGCCGACGACGATTTCCGTCTCGCGGCGGCGGTGGCGGGCTTCGGGCAATTGCTGCGCGACAGGGCGAATCTGGGTTCGTGGCGTTATGAGAATGCGCGGGCTTTGGCGGCAAGCGTGACGAGCAAGGACGAATACGGCTATCGCGCCGAACTGGTGAATCTGATCGAACTGGCGGACACGCTCTCGAGCAACGGCAAGTAATACGCAGTGCGTCATTCCCGCGAAAGCGGGAATGACGCGATTCAAACCGGGCCGGGGCGGCGCGGCTATACTGGCGCGATGAACGCACAAAACCCGCCGTCGCTCGGGGAGCTTCCCGACGAAGACCTGATGACGCTGATCGCACAGGGCATCGTCGCAGAACCGGTTGCCGAGCTTTTCCGCCGCCACAATCGCGCCTTGTTCAATTTCATCGCCTGGAGCTGCCAGGGCGACCGCGACGAGGCGGAAGACATCTGCCAGAAGACCTGGCTGAAACTGATGCGTTGTGCAAACTATCAGCCAACCGCCGCGTTCCGCACCTTTCTTTATCAGATCGCGCGCAACACGCTGCTCGACGCCCGCAAAAGCGCCTACGCCCAGCACGAGGCGCTCGATGGCAACGAGGAGCGCATCCCCGACGACGACCTGACACCGGACGCGGAACTGAGCCTTCGGCAAGACCTGCACCGCGTGCATCGGGCGCTCATGGCCTTGCCGGTGTTGCAGCGCGAAGTCGTGGTGCTGCGCTTTTTCAGCGAACTGTCGCTGGAGGAGATCGCCGCCTCGGTCGGCGCGGGGTTCGAGACGGTAAAAAGCCGGCTGCGCTATGCCTTCGCGCATCTGCGCCGCGAACTGGGACAGACTGAATGAACGCGGTCGAACGCTTCATTGCTGGCGAAGACAGATTGAGCGCCGTGCTCGGGGCCGCGCCGTTTTTCGACGCGCCCGAGACGCTGGCGTCCTGGATGAACCAGACCGCGCGCGCCGTCGAAAATGAACGCGCCGCCAAGCGGGACGCCGTCGCCGCCGGTATGTTCGAGCCGCCCGCGCACCTGTGCGATGCCGTATTGCGGGAAGCCTGGGCGCTGGAACGCGCGCAGGCGCCGCGCCGGCAGGCGCTGCGCGCCGAACTCGCGCGCGGTACCAGCATCGAAGCGGCCCTGGGGGCACCGGTCTCGCCGAAAGCGGCAGCATGGCTGCACGGCTGGGCGCGACAGGAAGAAGCGCCCCGCGCCGCGCCGCGTCCGGCCCCGACACGGCGGCGCACATGGTGGAAGCCGGGGCTGGTCTTCGGCGCGAGCTTCAGCATCGCGCTGCTGGCCGGGCTGGCTGTGCAATTTCATTGGCTATCCGCGCCGGGAACGCCTCCCGCGCCAATGCTTGCCGCGTCACCGCCTCCGCCATCCCCGGCGCAATTCGAGACCGAGGCAGCGGGCGATGAAGCGCCAGACAGCGCGCTGCTTACGGGCAGGAGCGAGTTTCTTGCCCAGTCAAAAGCGCGACACGGAAACAGCCAGACCGCCAGACCTGGAACAATGCAACCGTCGGCAGCCTCGCCGCTTACCGAGTCCGTCGCCAAGGCCGCAACCACGACGATGCCAGCCGTCCCCACCGACATTTGGCCGATCAACGGAGAACAATGGAAGCGACTGGCCGCGACGCTTGGGGACACCTCTGCACATCACGCGGAAGCGCCGGCCACGGACAAAAGCGCGCGGGCAGGCATCATGGCCGACGAGATCGCGCAAGATGCGCCGCGACGGCCCTGGCGCCTGCTCGTCGCCGCGCCGGATGCGCCGGAAGTTCTGGCGCTGGCCGCTTTCCTGCGGCAATCGCTGCCTCCCGGCGAAGAACTGACCGTCCAGGGCGATGCCGACATTCCCATGGGCTTCGCGCGCCTCATACCGCCGGAACGTGTTCACGTGCACGATATTTGAGGGGCCTACGCAGACCACTCATCGCAAGTGGCGACAAGCTGCCGCAAAAGGGCGAGGAAGGTTTTTCTGTTTTCGCCAAGCCCGCTGAAAAACTCATCGTCGATGCCTCGACAACCGGCAAAGCCGTCTTGACAGCCGTCTTGCCCTTGTTACTCAGATGGAGCGCGTAGGAACGCGAGTCCTGGGGATTTTCCGAGCGCGTCAAAAAACCGCTTTTTTCCAGATTCCTGACAATCTGTGAAACCAGCATGACATCCATGTCGGCCATCGTGGCTACCTGCGCTTGGGAGACGAAGGTTTTCCAAATGAACGCGCATAATGCATGACATCCGTCATTGCGAGGCGCATAGCACCGTGGCAATCCATACGGCTTCATGAATTGCTACGGCATTACGCTCCTTGCGATGATGGCATTTATTATATATATACTTACTATCCAGGTCAACGCAATGACGAAAACATACGGTCTTTCTAAGCCCGCCCCCAAAGGACTCCTCTCCTCAAAATCCGCGCCGGTACTGGATCGCTTCGGCTACGTGCGCCGTGCCGGGGCGTTCGGCGCCGCTCAAATCGGCCAGCGTGCGCGCCACACGGAGCACGCGATGGTAGGCGCGCGCCGACAGGTTGAGACGCTGCATCGCGGCGGCGAGCAGCGCCGCGCCAGCCGCGTCCGGCGCACACAGCGGCTCGACCCGGCCCGCTTCCAGCCGGGCATTGGGGACGCCCTGCCGGGACATCTGCCGCGCATGGGCGCATACCACCCTTGCGCGAACTTCGGCGCTCGATTCGCCCGCGGCAGTCGTCGCCAAATCGGTGAAAGGCACGACGGGCACCTCGGCCATAAGGTCGATCCGGTCGAGCAGCGGCCCCGATAATCTGGCGCGATAGCGCGCAATCTGGGCTGGCGAGCAGGTGCATGCCCTTGCCGGATGGCCGGCATAACCGCAGGAACAAGGATTCATCGCCGCCACGAGTTGAAAACGCGCCGGGAATTCGGCCCGCCGCTGCGCGCGCGCCACGCTGACCGTTCCGGTTTCCAACGGTTCGCGCAGCGATTCGAGCACCCGGCGGTCGAATTCGGGCAGTTCGTCGAGAAAAAGCACGCCATGGTGGGCAAGCGACACTTCCCCCGGCTTCGGCATGGAACCGCCGCCGATCAAGGCCGCCGCCGAGGCGGAATGGTGGGGCGCGCGAAATGGCCGCAGCCCCCAATGCGCGGCGTCGAACAGGCCGCCGAGCGAGAGCACCGCCGCGCTTTCCAGCGCCTCGTTTTCGTCGAGCGGCGGCAGCAAGCCCGGCAGGCGTTGCGCCAACATCGACTTTCCCGTGCCCGGCGGGCCGAAAAAAAGCAGCGAATGCCCGCCCGCCGCAGCCACTTCGAGCACGCGCCGCGCCTGCAACTGGCCGCGCACGTCGGCAAGATCCGACGCATTGGCGGCAATCGCCCGCACGGGAGCGACGTGCGGCAAAATCGGATCGCGTCCGGCAAGATGCGCACAAAGCGCCAGCAATGAATTTGCCGGCAACACCGTCACACCTCGCGCAAGCGCCGCCTCGTCGGCATTGACGCGCGGCAAGGCCAGCGCGCGCTGCGCTTTTCCAGAAGCAAGCGCGGCGGCAAGCGGTCCCCGGATGCCGCGCAAACTGCCGTCGAGCGATAATTCGCCGCAAAACTCATGGCCTTCGAGCGAACGCGCCGCGATTTGTCCCGAGGCGGCAAGGATGCCCAGGGCAATCGGCAAATCGAAGCGCCCGCCTTCCTTGGGCAGATCGGCGGGCGCAAGGTTGACTGTGATGCGGCGCTGTGGAAACTCGAACCGCGATGTCACCAGGGCCGCCCTCACCCGGTCGCGCGCCTCGCGCACCTCGGTGTCGGGCAGGCCGACGAGCGTAAAAGACGGCAAACCATTGGCAAGATGAACCTCGACCGTGACCTCGGGCGCAGTGAGGCCATCGAGCGCCCGGGTGCGGACAAGCGCAAGCGTCATTCCGTTCTCCATCCGGCGAAAGCGCAATCATGACAAACCACTCGGTAGCAAGTCAAACAGCATCGTCATGATATCAGGGGAACTGGAAATCGCCCAGGCACTCCAAATGTGATCGTCCTGCCGGGCGCACAGTTATGTCATCGAATCCAGAGGCCGACAACGCACATGCCCGTTCCATACGAGGGAATTCCAACAATGATAAAAGGATTTTACGCTGCGCCCGACCCGCTGCGCGCGCCTGGCGAACGCATATCCGGCGACGCGTCCATCCACGCACCGTACCGTCACGATTTGAAGCGGGTAATACGTTGCCGCCCATCGCCAGGAGAAATAAATTGAGCAAAGTGCTTGTACCCGGCGTATTCGATGTTTTCCACATTGGGCATTTGAATTATCTGCTGGCGGCTAGTCGAGAGGGCGACGAACTGATTGTCGCGGTGCAGGAAGATAGAGCCGTCAAATGTCAGAAAGGCGTCAGCCCCGTTACGTCGTTGGCGGAGCGTATTGCCCTGATCGAGCAACTTCGTTTTGTTTCCGCGGTCGTAAGCTATTCGAGTGTGTTTCAAGGAGCCTTGCTGGCTGCGTTGAAGATAGATGTTTTTGTTTGCGGAGACGAATACGGTCAGAATCGGGAGTATCCAGATCAATTGCAAACGCTGGAATACTGCGCCATACATGGTGTGCATGTAGTGCACATCCCACGAACATCGAAGGTTTCTTCAACGTCGATACGCGCAAAATTACAGTCTTTCTGGGCGTCGCGGGCGGCAAAACAAGCCGATTTGCCGGCTGGCGTGACCACTTTGGGCAGTTTTGGAGGAGACCAGGGAAAAATGTTCCACGAAACGGCGCACGAGTGCGATCTCATTGAAAAATGCGCCGAGCGGAGCAAAGCTAGAAGCCTGATTGATCTGGGATGCGGAGATGGTCGCCACCTGGCCACGATTGCCCGGAAATTCGACGATGTGACCGGGGTTGATTTTTCAAATGAACTCATTGCAATCGCCAGTCAAAAAAAGACGAATCTCCCGCATATCCACCTGCACGTCGCGGATGTTGCAGAATTTCAGACAGAGAAATATTTTGACCTGATTTTATTGTCCGGAATTACACCATCCCTGGATGATGAGCAATTTGAGCGATTGTTGGCGCATGTCGGAGAATTCGCGCATCAATCATCGCAATTATTGCTAAGAACAAGTATTGCCATGGAAAAAAGATTCGATCTGGTCAATTTCTTCTCGCCGGAACTGGATTCACTTTACACCGCATATTATCGAACAAAAGAGGAAATAATAAATGCCATTCAATCAAAGGGATGGTCGTTGCACGACGCCTTTCCACTTTACCAGCATAGGGCAGACTCGGCAGTGTGGTGGTTTGAATTTGAACGAAGAAACCAGATGTGAGGAGAGTGCGGACAGATGGAAATCTTGCAAAAAATTCTCGACTTGCTGCTGACGCAGGAGAAGCGTTTACAGGAATTGAGTCATGAAAATTCCGAACTTGCGCAAAAACTCGAACACTTGACACTCAGAAGCTTGCCGCTTCCTTACGGATTGCAAATCTCTCAACAAACGAAGGATATACATGGACATTTGTTTTCGGTACATTGTGATATCCAGAACGCTTTCTACTTATCGCCATCTTATCTGATGCATCAATCAGCCTATATACACTATTGGCAATTGCGCAGTCTTGACCTGACAGACAAGCATCTGTGCGTACTTACGACAAACCGTGTGGAATATACGGATCTGCTCGAAGCCACTGATCTCGAGGAAAGTCTGGAAATACGCTTGCACGCCATCAATGGGCCATTTACGGTCATCACGCGGGACAAATCCGGGAATTACGCAGAGAGCCTCCATCCCGGCGATCTGGAATCCGTCTTCACGGTAATCAACGAATGCGACATAGTCTGGATTCCCGATCCGTGGCTTTCCAGCCTTGTCCTCCGTTGTCGTAGCCAGATACAGCAAGTTTGCGAACGAGCGAAGAGCCTTCTGCTCTCAATCAGGACAGAAGACTGGAGTGAGAATACCGTCCGCCTGTTGATTCATAACGCTGGTTTTACCGAAATATCCAGGCTGGCCGAATCGGAGGAAGAAAACTATGTGACACGCCGGGATGAGAACCTGGGTTTCTACGTCTATGCATCGCCTGCCACTGTCTCGACGTTGCCGCCAATCCTGATGTTGTTTTCCCAGAAAATCCCCTCCGCTTCATTCCATTGCGTCAATTCGACGGAGCGCACGCCATGATATCCCCCATTTTCGTCATCTGGGGCTATGGTTCTGAAAACATACTGCTTTCAGACTTTGCCGACGCCGTGCACAATCGGGGCCACGAGGTACTGGTCTTGCCGGATGAAGGTATGAGCAGACAGGAGGAACTCACCCGCCTTCTTTCGACGCCATTCATCCTGCTGACTTCAGCGCATTTTACACGCGACGCACAGAATTTGGCATCTGCCTATCCGGACATCAAGATCGGGGCCGATTTTCTCGAAATCCTGTTCCATGCCAAACCGGTTTTATCTGTTTTTTATCCCCATGACCTAACCACGCCTCTGGTTTTGAATGAACCCGCATTGTTGTCGGCATTCGATCTCGTGCTGTGGCCAACGCCATTTTTCGGCTACCAGCCCAAGCCCGCAAAATTCCACAATGCGGGATGGATTTCATATCGTAACGCATGGAAGCCGCCTGCCGAACGATCCCATGACTGTGTCTGGTTCTTCTCGGATCTCACGAGCCATGTGAGACGTTATGGAATCGATCGGACATACGAAAAAATTTCCCCGATCCTGAATGAAGGCGTTGCCATAAAGTTTCCCTGTTGGCCGGGTTATCTGGAATTTGAAGAAGCGTTCCGGGCAAGGGGCGTCCACGTCATTCCCGCGCAGCAACATACAGGGGATACCATACAGGATACCCGCGTCGCTGTAGCCAATGGGCTTTCCGGAATCATCATCGAGGCCAGCGCGATGGGAACGCCTGTCGTCGCCTTGCCCTCGGAAAATGCCGTAGAGCAAAGGATACAATGCGAGTTCTTTTCGGCTTTTCCCGGCGTCGTTTTAAGCCGCCCTGAAGATTTTTTGCGCAGCCGGGCATCTCTTCCATCGGTGCTGCATCCCTGTATCGATCCCTTCGATGCGCAAGCCGTACTGGATTTGATTTTGCACGAAGCCGAAGAAAAGCTGGCGGCAAACTGCGATTATCCGCCCTGCCCGCAAGCCGATGAAATCGTCTTTCTCGCGCCAAGACCGGGAAATACCGTTTCCTACCGAAGCGGCAATGAAATCGAAGACGGCATCAGGGCATTCAACGCCGGCGATTACGCCGCCGCCATCGAATTTCTTTCCGCTGCCATGACGCGGGAACCGAACAACCCGCTCCCATTTGCCTACCTCGGCTTCATCGCCGCCCATCAGGGTTTGTTGCAGGAAGCAGCCGATTTCATCGCGCAGGCGGATCGTGTCGCACCTGGACGCGCCGACATCAAGGCCGCATTTGGAGAAGAAATGCTAAAAACCGGACACCCCGAGATCGCCACCGTCTACCTGAAAGAAGCCATCGAGCTGCAACCGGATTTGCAAACCGTCTATCCGGCGCTGGCGCAAAGCTTGCATCGGGTTGAATGCGACGAGGAGGCCACGGCCCTGCCCTTCGATACAAGTCTGACACACCAGACGTTTTTGCCGCGCGGCAAAAGGGAAGGAATCACAATGGATGCCGGGAAGGGAGATGATTAACGCCGAGAAAGCCAACATCGGGCAACATGTGTTTTTCATACAATACGGGTACCTCCCCCATAACGGAGACGAATAACACAATGCCCAACAGGCTTATGGTCTTGCTAACCGGTATCGCGCTCGCCGTGATTTTCTCAGTTACGGGGTATTGCTTATCCCGGCAGATCGACTGGCATTTCGATACTGCGCTCGCCAACGCCAGCCTGCTTCACGATGCCCGCATCGCCAGGAATGCGGTGCCCGAGCGGCATGAACGGGTATTACAGCACAATATCTATATCAATACCGAAATGCAGCACATGCTCAACGAAAACCGCAAAGCTGTTCTTGCAACGACCGTCTACGCTTTTACGGCCAGTTATTTCGTGGCGTTGTTGTGTATTTTGTTTTTACTGCGCCTGTCGCGCCGCCAGTGGAAGCGCCGTCTGGCATTGAGCGTCGCCGAGGCCGGAAAGGTTTTGCAGCATAACACCCTGCTCCTGAATACGACGACCGATGGCATTTGCAGCGTCGATAACAACGGAAACATTACTTCAATGAATCGCGCCGCACTCACCATGCACGGCTGCGCACTCGAAGAAGCGATGGGCAAAAACCTGCACGATCTTTTTCATCATCATTATCCGGATGGCCGTGTACATCCAGCTGCGAATTGCCCGCTCACGCAAACGCTGGACGATGGCGAGGTACACCAGAGTGAAGTGTGGCTGTTTCGGCGAAACGGCAGTTTTTTCCCGGCGCGAATGAGGGTCACGCCGATTTACGAACGGGGGCAAAAGACGGGCGCGATAGTGATATTTTGCGATACGACCGAACAGCGCAATCGGCAAGAAGCGTTATTGCGGCTGGCAACGACGGATTCTCTGACCGGCGCCAGCAATCGCAGGCATTTTTTCGATCAGTTGGAAACGGAACTGGCGCGGCAGCGCCGCCATGGCGGTTTTGTTTCGCTATTGATGACGGATCTCGATTTTTTCAAGTGCGTCAATGATGACCACGGGCACGCGGCGGGAGACGCGGTACTCAATCATTTTGTGCACACCGCCCAGCAGACCATGCGCCGAAGCGATGTCATCGGCCGCATAGGCGGGGAGGAGTTCGCCATTCTCTTACCCGGCGACGGTATCTATGGGGCGCGTGAAGTCGCGGAACGGCTGCGGCGGACTTTCGAGACGAGTCCGACCAGGATCGGCAATACGCTGATGCGCGTCACGGTCAGTATCGGAATTACCGAGTTGCTCTCGACAGATGTGGGCGCCGAGGAGCCGCTGCGCCGCGCGGACGAGGCACTCTATGCGGCCAAGGCGGCGGGCCGCAATTGCAGCGTGCTTTACGATCCTGCATGGCAGCGCAACATTGCCCAGAAGACAGCAACAAACGAAGCTGACGCTTCAGCGCAGCCCCGCCAATCTTTGCAAGGTCTGGCCGCGCCCGAGCACGGCCAGGACGGCGTCGATGGAGGGGGTGTGCTCCACACCGAACAGGACGACCCGTAGCGGGATCGCCAAACGCGGCATTTTCAGGTCATGTTCTTTGAGGGTTTCCTTGATCGCTTGGCTGATGGCGTCTTTTTCCCAGTCCGGGAGTTTCTCCAACCGGTCGCCGAGCGAGGCCAGCATCGCGCGTGCCGGAGCGTCGAGATGTTTTTCGGCGAGCGCCGGGGGAATGGCGGGCGCCCGATAAAACGGCGCGAGGGCTTCGGCCAGTTGGTTGAGGTTGTTCACGCGTTCTTTGTAGAGCGCCGCAACCGCGTCGAGTCCGGGGCCGCCCGCAGTATCGATGCCCAGTACGCCAAGGCGTTCGCCCGCCTCCCGCGCGAGGACGCCGTCGCCGGCGGCCTTGATGTATTGGGCGTTGAGCCAGTCCAGTTTGCCGGTGTTGAATTGCGCCGCCGAGGAGGTGATGCGGTCGAGGTCGAACCATTCGACGAAACGCTCACGGCTGAATAGTTCGTCATCGCCGTGGCTCCAGCCGAGCCGGGCAAGATAATTGATGACCGCTCCCGGCAGATAGCCCGCGTCCCGGTATTGCATGACGCTCACCGCGCCATGGCGCTTGGAGAGCTTCGCGCCATCGTCGCCGAGGATCATCGAAAGATGGGCGTACCGCGGAATGGCCGCGCCCAGCGCCGCAAGAACGTTGATCTGGCGCGGAGTGTTGTTAACGTGATCGTCGCCGCGGATGACATGTGTAATGCCCATGTCCCAGTCGTCGACAACGACGCAGAAATTGTAGGTCGGCGTGCCGTCGGCGCGGGCGATGATGAAGTCGTCGAGTTCGGCGTTGGCAATCTCGATGCGCCCTTTTACGATGTCGTCCCAGGCAACCGCGCCATCCTTCGGGTTCTTGAACCGCAAGACCGGCGCGATCCCCGCGGGCGCGGGCAGCAGCGTCTTATCGGGTTCGGGCCGCCAGCGCCCATCATAGCGCGGCTTTTCCTTTCTCGCTTCCTGCGCCGCGCGCAGGGCATCAAGTTCTTCCTTCGAGGTGTAGCAGCGGTAGGCCGTGCCGTCGGCGAGCATTTGCTGGATGACTTCTTTATAGCGATCCATGCGCCGCGTCTGGTAGAACGGCCCTTCATCGTGGTCGAGTCCGAGCCAGGCCATGCCGTCGAGGATGGCCTGCACCGCTTCCGGCGTGGAGCGGGCGAGATCGGTATCTTCGATGCGCAAGATGAACTTGCCGCCGCAATGGCGGGCATAGGCCCATGAAAACAGCGCGGTACGCGCGCCGCCGATGTGCAGATAGCCGGTCGGACTCGGAGCGAAGCGGGTGCGGACAGTCGAGGTCATGTCGTCTCTCATCAATGGCATCGGTCGTGTAGATCGCTCGACGAATTGCGGGCGGGAATCCTTGATTTCCTTGGATGTTTCGGCCTTGATCGGACGGTATCGAACAGTGCGCTGGTCCCCCCGACAGGAATCGAACCTGTATCTAGCGCTTAGGAGGCGCTCGTTCTATCCATTGAACTACGGGGAGATAGGGGGTTTATAGTGCTTGGCAATAGGTAAGGAAACCGCCTGATTCCCTGGATTGACGCGGGTTTTCGACATTGCTCGCTTCACGTTCCATCATTCTGCCGCACGCTGTCTCACATTTCGTTGCTACCATTCTTGCTACAGCGAAAATGTTCATAGCATCAATACTCAAAATCGGCGACAAGTGGCGTGTCCAAGTACGGCGGCGCGGGACGAAGTCTATCTGCAAAACGTTCCCGACGAAAGCGGCGGCGGTTGCATGGGCACAGCGAACGGAGGCGGCCATTGCGGACGGGGCACAGGGGTACGATCCTGGCGGTGTCACGGTAGGGATGATGATCCGGCGCTATGAGCAGTTACGGACGGAAAGCGGGCGTGACATCGATGACAAATCCAATGAGTGGTACTACTCCTTCGCATCCCGCTGTGTCCCTGCTGCGGACGAATAAACAAAATACTACTTTTGTGACATAGTAAGACTAGTGTATCCATTTCTCGGCACGCTTCTGGTATCTCCAAGCTGAAGCGCGCACAAAGCGGCGCAATCAGCGGCAACAAATAAATGACTAAGGCATTCAAGGGCATCGGTCTGTCCGTTGCCGATCTGAAAAAAATGGATACTGAGCAAATCATGCTCAAGATGGCCGATGCATTCGCCAGAAGCGACAAAAACCTGCAAAAGCAGCAGGTTTTTCTCAAACTCATGGGTAAATCCGGTGAAGCGTACATGGCTATGGTTTTATCGCTTGGCGATTTCATCATGTCATTTGATGGCGTGCGCATGGCAATAGGGTTCAGTAGCGCGCTTGGCGCTTTTCCACCCGCTGGCCGCCGCCGGATATTTATGGAGAACTCAAGCCTGGGCGGCGAAAATGCTGTTCCAGTCGACGGCGTTGAGTGTGTTCTTGACCAGCACGCCGAGTCCGGTATCGCCTTCCATATGCAGACGGCGGCCAAAGAAAAGGGTATCGGCGTCTTCTTCACGCAGGGCGAGCGCGAGAAAATCGCGCAGCGCGGCGGAAATCGTCAGGTCGGCAGCAGCCGCGGCGCGGCAGGGGCGGAAACGCCCATTTGCGCCAAGGGTGAAGTCGAGGCTGAACCCGGCATCGAGCACGCATACGCGCAGGCGGCGGCCAGTGAGGGACAAGAGCGCGGCGCGCGGCAACAGGGCTTCCGGCGCAAGGTTGAGCGCCGTGGTCAGCGCCAGCGTGGCCGGAAGTTGAGGCAGCCTCGCGTTGAGCCGGGCAAGCGGCGCGGGCACGGTGAACGCGGGAAGGCGCGCGCGCCGCAACTTTTGCGCGATGCGGTCGCGCACCCCGGCAGGCAGCAAGCGGATCAGGGACGGGATCGCGGGCATGGGCGCGGCGGGCAAAACGGGCGGCGAAACGGCGGGCGCAGGCGCGGAGACGGTGGGCGCGGCAGTTCCGGACGGCAGATATTCGAGTCCCGCCCGGCCATGCCAGAAGCCGTTGCAGGGCGCTTCCGGCATCAGCGCCCGGCAAGCGGCAAAGGCGGCTGCCGGACTGAGGCGCGCGTCGAGCGCGGCGCGAAAAAGCGCCGCGATTTCCAGGGTGTGCCCGCTTTGCGGGCTGATGCGCAGGATTTCGGCGTGACCGGCGATTTCCGGCAGGTCGGCGAGCAGGTTGTAGACCCTCGCCGATTGGATCTGGATGCCGTTGAGCGTCAGGAAGGGTTCGCCTTCGCGCGTGCGCAGCAGGATGCCGTCGCCGTCGCGCAGACAACGGAATTCGCAGGCGTCTTTTTGCAGGTTGTAGTGCCGGGCGGTAAAGCAGCGCGCGGAGTAGGCCAGCGGCAGGCGGCCATGGGCGAAGATTTCGGTTTCGATGGGAGCGGGCATCCCGGCGCGCAGACCGGCGACGTTCTCTCCGGCCATCTCGGGCGGAACGACCCAACGGCTGGCGCCTTCATCGACGAGGAGGGCAAGCGTGACGGGGTTGAAGATGTTGAGCGTCGGCCCGGCGATCCAGTTTCGGCGGCCGGCTTCGGCCAGCAGCCGAACCGCGCCCATGTCGTTGGCCTCGATACGGAAATTCTTTTCGTCGATGACGCGGCGCAAGGTCTTGAGATCGGATTCCGATTCGATCAATGCCTGGGTGGACAGCACGACTTCCTTGCCCGCTCCGCACAATTCGGCGGCAAGCGCGAGCCAGTCGTCGAGCCGCAATTCGTGACGGCGCGAACAGACGGTTTCGCCGAGATAGATGATATCGACGGCTTCGCAGGCAGCGGCTTCGCCGTAGAAATCGAACACACGCTGGCGCGGCCAGTAGTAAAGCAGCGGGCCGAGGGAGAGTTTCATCGTCAAACCGGCTCCGGTTTGCCGAGGGATTTCGGCGACGCTCCGGGAGGGGGACGCCCCTTTTCCGAGGACGCCGGCGCGGATCTGATTCATTTCCACGGACGGTAGTATGCGCCCAGGGTGTGGCTCTGGCCTTCGGATATCTTGTTGAGTTCGGCCATCCATGCTTGCTGCACGGCGAAGCGTTCGCCGTCGCGCGCGAAGGCGTCCAAAGCGGCGCGCCACACCCTGGCGACCTGGGCGACATAGGCCGGGTTGCGTTGCCGTCCTTCGATCTTGATGGCCGTCACCCCCGCGCGGGCGAGATCGGGGAGCAGTTCCAGGGTGTTGAGGCTGGCGGGTTCTTCGATGGCGTAGTAAGTCTCGTCGTTGACCGTGAACCGGCCTTTGCACAAGGTCGGGTAGCCCGCGCGCTCGCCGTCGGCGTAGCGGTCGATGAGGATGCCGTTCAGGCGAGTTTCCATGCCTTGCGGCGTCCGCTCCCAACGCACGAAGGCATCCGGCGAACAAGCGCCGTTGCAGTTCGGCGATTTACCGGTGGCGTAGGCCGAGAGCGCGCACCGCCCTTCGACCATCACGCACAGGCCGCCGAAGCCGAATACCTCGATTTCCACGGGAGTATTGGCCGCAAGTTGCGTGACCTGCGCCAGCGACAGTACGCGCGGCAACACCACGCGCCGGATGCCGAAGCGTTCGCGGTAGAAGTTGATTGCTTCGTGGCTGGTCGCCGAACCTTGTACCGACAGGTGCAGCCGCAGTTCGGGGTGAACGCGGACGGCGTAGGCCATCAAGCCGGGATCGGCCATGATGACGGCATCGACGCCCAGATCGGCGGCGCGATCCACGGCGGCGTTCCAGTCCGCCTGGTTGCAGGCGAGCGGATAGGTGTTGAGCGCGAGCAGCACCTTGCGGCCATGGCGATGGGCATAGGCGATGCCTTCGCGGATTTGGGGAAGATCGAAGTTGAGTCCGGTAAAGTTGCGGGCGTTGGTCGCATCCTTGAAGCCGAAGTAGACGCAGTCCGCGCCGTTGTCGACCGCCGCCTTGAGCGCCGGCAGGCCGCCCGCGGGGCAGACGAGTTCGAGTCCGCGCGCGCCGGTCATGATTCGCTCCCGCATGGACTCGCGGCGACGGCGCTCCGGCCGGGATCTTCGGAGGGCGGCGCGTCCGCCGGGCGCGCGCCGAAGATAACGCCGACGATCATGCCCGCCGCGCTCGCCGCGAGGCCGTACACCTGCGGCTGGAGGATATCGGAGAGCATGCCGATGTGAATCAGGTATTCGCCCGCGAGCCAGGTCGCCAGCCCCAGGCCGACGGCGAGCGCGCCGCCCAGGTTGTTGGCGCGCTTCCAGAATATTCCCGCGACGAGCGGCACGAAAGCGCCCGCCAGGGTGATGCGGTAAGCGCGTTCGACCATTTCGTGGATGCTGGCAGCGGTGTTCAGCGCGTACCAGGTGACGAGCAGGGAAAATCCGATCACGGTAACGCGCGAGGCCCACAGGAATTGGTAGTCGGTCATGCGCGGAAAGAAGCCGCGCAGGACGTTTTCGGAAAACGTCACCGACGGGGCGAGCAGCGTTCCCGAAGCGGTGCTCATGATGACCGAAAGCAACGCGCCGAAAAAAATGACCTGGGTCGCGGTAGACATGTGGTTCATGACCAATACCGGCATGATCCTCTGGGTATCGTCCGTCGAGACGCGCGCGACCATCTCCGGGTCGAGGATCTGCGCCGTATAGGCAAGGTAGATCGGCACCATGGCAAAGATAATGTAGGAAAAACCGCCCAGCGTCGTCCCCCAGACCGCCGTCCGCTCGTCGCCCGAGGAATTGACTCGCTGGAAAACATCCTGCTGCGGAACGGAACCGAGCGCCATGGTGAGGAAAGCCGCCGCCCAGGTAAAAATATCGCGCGCCGACGTGCCGCGAAGCAAATCGAACTTGCCCGCCGCCGTGGCGTGCTCCACGACCGCGGCGACGCCGCCCGCCATGTCGCTGGCGATCCAGGTGACGTAGAGCAGCCCCAGGACAATCACGATCATCTGCACAAAGGTCGTGACCGCTACCGACCACATTCCGCCCAACAGTGTGTAGAGCACTACCACCGCCGCGCCGATCACCATTCCTGTCCGCTGATCGACCACGCTGCCCGAGAGCAGATCGAACACCAGGCCCAGTGCGGCGATCTGCGCCCCCACCCAGCCGAGGTAGGAAAGGACGATACAGGTCGACAACGCCAGTTCGATGCCGCGGTTGTAGCGGCGGCGGAAAAAATCGCCCAGGGTCAGGAGATTCATGCGGTAGAGGGGCCGGGCGAAGACGAGGCCGAACAGCATCAGGCACATGCCCGCGCCGAGCGGATCGGAAATCAGACCGCTCGCGCCATCCTTGAGAAAGGTGCCTGAATTCCCAAGCACGGTTTCGGCGCCGAACCAAGTGGCGAATACCATCGCCAGTACCACCGACATCGGCAAATGGCGTCCGGCGGTAATGTAATCGCGGGCGTTGTGCACCCGCGCCGCGGCAAAAAGACCGATACCGATGGACACGACCAGATAGGCGACGACAAGTTTGAGCAACATGACGGTTATTTCGGTAAGGCATCGACCGGAAGCGGCGGCAGTTTAGCGCCGAATGCCCCGATGGACCGCAAAAATATCGCCAAGGCTGGCCCCCTTGCCGCTGGGGCGTTTTCACCCGCGGGAAAGGCGGGCTGGGAGTGCGCAAAATCGGAGCCGGTCGCAAGGCTCATCCGAAGAAACGCCAAATCTCGAATGCCGCGAGCGCGGCGATCAGCATGCCGAGAACGGCGACGAAGCCTGCGCCGCGCCGCTGGCGGCGGGCGATTTCGTCGAGTCGATGCTGGAATGCGATGTACTGCTGGCGTTCGCCGCTCAACGACTGGTGCACGAGCCGGGGCAGGCGAGGCAGGATGGAGGCCCAGTTCGGCGCTTCGTTTTTCACCTCGCGCAATAGTGCGCGCCAGCCGACCTGTTCATGCATCCAGCGTTCGAGGAAGGGCTTGGCGGTTTTCCACAAATCGAGTTCGGGATCGAGCTGGCGGCCAAGCCCTTCTATGTTGAGCAGCGTTTTCTGCAACAGCACGAGTTGGGGCTGCACTTCCATTTCAAAGCGCCGCGCGGTCTGGAACAGCCGCAGCAAGGTCTTGCCGAAAGAGATGTCCTTGAGCGGACGGTCGAAAATCGGCTCGCACACCGTGCGGATGGCCGCTTCGAGTTCATCGACGCGGGTATGCGCGGGCACCCAGCCCGCTTCGATGTGCGCTATCGCCACCTCGCGGTAATCGCGCTTGAAGAAAAAGAGAAAATTGCGCGCAAGGTAATCCTTGTCGACATCGCTGAGCGTGCCCATGATGCCGAAATCGAGGGCGACATAGCGACCGTCGCGGTGCACGAAGATATTGCCGGGATGCATGTCGGCGTGGAAAAACCCGTCGCGGAACACCTGGGTAAAGAAAATCTCGACGCCGGCCCGCGACAACGCCTTGAGGTCTATCCCCTGTTCGAGCAGGACGGGAATATGTGAAATGGGCGTGCCGTGCATGCGCTCCATCACCATGACCCCAGGGCCGCACCAGTCCCAATACACCTCGGGCACCACGAGCAGCGACGAATCCTTGAAATTGCGCCGCAGTTGCGCACAATTGGCCGCCTCGCGCATGAGGTCGAGTTCATCGCGCAGCGATTTGCCGAATTCGGCCACCACTTCGCGCGGCTTCAGCCGCCTGCTTTCGGGCCAGGCTTTTTCCAGCAGGGCCGCGCCAATTTCGAGCAAGTCGAGATCATGGGAAATGACCTTGCCGACACCGGGACGCAGCACCTTGACGGCGACATCCGCGCCATTGGGCAGCGTGGCGAAATGTACTTGCGCCACCGAGGCTGAAGCCATCGGCGTGCGCTCGAAATGGCGGAAGACCTCATCGACCGGGCGGCCGTAAAACGCCTCCAGCAAACCGACGGCCTGCTCGGACGGGAAAGGCGGCACGCGATCCTGCAACAAGGCGAGTTCGTCCGCCAGATCGGGCGGCAGCAAATCGCGCCGCGTCGACAACACCTGCCCGAACTTGATGAAAATAGGGCCGAGAGACTCCAGCGCCCGGCGCAGGCGCACCCCGCGCGATTCGCTGAACCGCCGCCAGAAAAATACCCTGCTCCACCAGCGCACGAGGCGACCGCTCGAATCGGCATCGAGCACTACACGGTCAAGGCCGAATCGCAGGCTGACGGAAACGATCCTGGCAAGGCGAATAGGATGCACGGCAATAAAAAGGCAGGTTGGCGAGACGCGGAACTTTAGCCGGAAAGGCAGGCGGAGAAAAGCGCGAAACGAAGGCGGCGAGCGGAGGCGATCCGTTCATGGGCGTTTCGGCCCGGTCATCGCCGGCCGGATTCATCCGGTACCGGCGCAGGCCCGGCGGAATCGGGTAGCAGTATCCTGGGCGCCGCTGACGTGCGCGGCACTTGTACGAAAATTTCTCCCGGACGCACCAGCCCCAGGTCGTAACGCGCCCGCTCCTCGATGGCATCGGCCCCGGTCTTGAGATCGTCCACTTCGGCGTCGAGGCTGGCGTTGCGGTTTTCCAGGCTCCGGTTGCGCTCGCGCTGCGCCTGCAAATCCTTTTCGATTTCCCATGCGCGCAACCACCCGCCACGGCCCAGCCACAAGGGGTACTGCAATACGACGACAAGTCCGACAAGGATCGCAATGGGCCAGCGCATATGAAACCGTTCATGCTATCGAGAAAGACGGCGCCGGCGGACAAACCCCGCCAGCGCCGCCCCGGTGTCAACGCAGATTGTAAAGCGCGCGCCGCCCCGGATAATGCGCCGAATCACCGAGTTCTTCTTCGATGCGCAACAGCTGGTTGTACTTGGCGACGCGGTCGGAGCGCGACAGCGACCCAGTCTTGATTTGCTGCGCGCGCAGACCCACGGCGATGTCGGCAATGGTGCTGTCCTCGGTTTCGCCCGAACGGTGCGAGATAACCGCTGTGTAACCGGCGAGCTTGGCCATTTCGACCGCGGCGAAAGTTTCGGTCAGGGTGCCGATCTGGTTGATTTTTATCAGAATCGAATTGGCGACGCCCTTGGCGATGCCCTGTTCGAGAATCCGGGTATTGGTTACGAAAAGGTCGTCGCCGACGAGTTGCACCCTTCCGCCGAGGCGGTGGGTGAGCAGCTTCCAGCCTTCCCAATCGCTCTCGGCCATGCCGTCCTCGATCGAAACGATGGGAAATTTATCGACGAGATCGGCGAGATAGTCGACGAAGCCTCTTGCATCGAGCGCCAGTCCTTCGCCCTTCAACTCATATTTACCGTCCTTGTGGAACTCCGAAGCCGCGCAGTCGAGCGCCAGCAATACATCGCGGCCCGCTTCGTAACCGGCGGCGGCGACAGCCTCGAGGATCAGCTTCAGCGCCTCTCCCGTGCCGGAGACATCGGGAGCGAAGCCGCCCTCATCACCCACCGCGGTTGAAAAGCCTTTCTTGCCGGTAATCTTTTTCAGGTGCTGGAAAATCTCCGCGCCGCAACGCAGGGCTTCGCGGAAGCTTTTCGCCCCCGTCGGCACGATCATGCATTCCTGGATGTCGAGCTTGTTGTTGGCGTGTTCGCCGCCGTTGATGACGTTCATCATCGGCACCGGCATCACCATCGGGCTTGCGCCGCCGAAATACCGATAAAGCGGCAACCCGGCTTCTTCGGCGGCCGCCTTGGCCACGGCCACCGACACCGCGAGGATGGCATTGGCGCCGAGGCGAGATTTGTTCTCGGTGGCGTCTAGCTCGATCATCGCGCGGTCGATGAAAGTCTGCTCCTCGGCATCGAGTCCGATGATCGCCTCCGATATCTCCGTATTCACATTTTCGACCGCGCGAAGCACGCCCTTGCCGAGAAAACGGCCCGCGTCGCCGTCGCGCAGTTCGATGGCTTCGCGCGAGCCGGTGGATGCGCCCGAAGGCACGGCGGCGCGGCCCATGACGCCGGATTCGAGCAGCACATCGGCCTCGACGGTCGGGTTGCCGCGCGAGTCGAGAATTTCGCGGGCGATCACATCAACAATTGCACTCATGTCGGTTCCTGTCGGATTTGATAATTGACGATTCGATCAGTCCGGCTGTTCCAGGAGCAAGGCGGATTTCGCCAGCCGGTCGAGTTCCTTCAGCGTCGCCAGCAGCGCCGCCATGCGTTCAAGCGGCCAACTGTTCGGCCCGTCGGAAAGCGCCTTGTCGGGACTCGGATGGGTTTCCATGAAAATCCCCGCGATCCCCACCGCGACCGCCGCGCGCGCCAGCACCGGCACGAACTCGCGCTGTCCGCCCGAGGCCGTGCCTTGCCCGCCCGGCAACTGCACCGAATGCGTGGCGTCGAACACCACCGGGCAACCGGTTTCGCGCAGGATCGCCAGCGATCTCATGTCGGCGACAAGGTTGTTGTAGCCGAAGGAGACGCCGCGCTCGCACACCATGATGGCGTCGCCGCCGCCACTGGCTTCCCGCGCCTTGGCGACCACGTTTTTCATGTCGCCGGGCGCAAGGAACTGGCCTTTCTTGATATTGACCGGACGGCCCGCCGCCGCCGCCGCATGAATGAAATCGGTCTGGCGGCAGAGGAAGGCCGGCGTTTGCAACACATCGGCCACCGCCGCCGCCTCGGCGATTTCGGCCTCGGCGTGCACATCGGTCAGCACCGGCACACCGATCTGCGCCTTGACCTCGGCAAGAATCTTCAGCCCCGCCTCGATGCCGTGCCCGCGAAAACTCTTGCCCGAACTGCGGTTGGCCTTATCGTAGGACGCCTTGAAAATGTAGGGGATGCCCAGGCTGGCGCAGATTTCCCGCATGCGCCCGGCCACGTCCACGCAAAGCTGCGCCGATTCGGCCACGCAAGGACCGGCGATCAGGAAAAGAGGCTGGTCGAGACCGGCCTCGAAGCCGCATAGTTTCATTTTGTCGCTATCCTCCATCTACTGCCCGCCGCGCCATCGCAGCCTTGACGTAAGCAATGAAAAGCGGATGGCCATGGCGCGGGTTGGAAGTGAACTCGGGGTGGAATTGCACGCCGAGAAACCACGGATGCCGATCCTTCGGCAATTCCATGATCTCGGGCAGGCTCTCATTCGGCGTGCGCGCCGAAATCGTCAACCCGGCGGCTTCCAGCCGGGGGACGTAGAAATTATTGACTTCATACCGATGGCGGTGGCGCTCATTCACTTCCCCGCCGTAGATGTCCGCCGCCAGCGTGCCGGGCACAACCGGGCAACGCTGCGCCCCCAGCCGCATGGTGCCGCCGAGATCGGAGCGATCGTCGCGCCGCTCGATCCTGCCTTCGCGGTCGGCCCATTCGGTAATCAGCGCCACGACCGGATGCGGCGTATCCGGATCGAGTTCGGTGCTGTGCGCCCCGGCAAGCCCCGTCTCGTTGCGCGCGTACTCGATCACCGCAAGCTGCATTCCCAGGCAGATGCCGAGATAGGGCAGCCTGTGCGTGCGCGCATGGTTGATCGCCAGCATCATCCCTTCGGTGCCGCGCTTGCCGAAGCCGCCCGGCACCAGGATGGCATCCACCCCTTCGAGCAAACCGCAGCCCTGCGCCTCGATATCCTCGGCGTCGATGTAATGGAGGTTCACCTTCGCGCCGGTGTGCATCCCGGCATGATTGAGCGCCTCGATCAGCGACTTGTAGGATTCGATGAGATCGACGTATTTCCCCACGAAGGCCACATCCACCGTCGCCTTCGGGTGTTCGAGCGCCTCGATCAGTTTGTCCCAGATCGACAGATCGGCGGCGCGCGCCAGAATGGCAAGCTTGTGGCAAACGATCTCGTCGATCATCTGCTTGTGCAGCATGCCGGGAATCCTGTAGATCGAATCCGCGTCCACGCATTCGATCACCGCCTCGGTCATCACATTGCAGAAAAGCGCGATCTTGCGCCGTTCCTCGGCAGGCATCGCACGATCGGCGCGGCAAAGCAAAATGTCGGGCTGGATACCGATTTCGCGCAATTCCTTCACCGAATGCTGGGTCGGCTTCGTCTTCAGTTCCCCCGCGGTCGGGATGTACGGCAGCAGGGTGAGATGGATATAACAGGTATTGTTGCGCCCTTCCTCCAGCCCCATCTGGCGGATGGCTTCGAGAAACGGCAAGGATTCGATGTCGCCCACCGTCCCGCCGACCTCGACGATCGCCACCTCGGCCCCCTCGGCCCCGGTCTTGATCTTGGCCTTGATCTCGTCGGTGATGTGCGGAATCACCTGCACGGTCTTGCCCAGATATTCGCCGCGCCGCTCCTTTTTCAACACGGAGTCGTACACCTGCCCCGTGGTGAAATTATTGCGCCGCGACATCTTGACGCTGGAAAACCGCTCGTAATGCCCCAGGTCGAGATCGGTCTCGGCCCCGTCTTCGGTCACGAACACCTCGCCATGCTGGAAGGGCGACATCGTGCCCGGATCGACGTTGATGTACGGATCGAGTTTGAGATGGGTGACGCGGATGCCGCGCGACTCCAGAATGGCCCCGAGCGAAGCCGCCGCGATGCCCTTGCCCAGCGAGGACACGACACCGCCAGTCACGAAAACGTATTTGGTCATGGGAACTGTACTGCGGGAAAGCGCGATGATAACCGATCCCCCGACTGTCCGCCCACCCCGCGTCGAACGCGGACAGGACGGCGATGCAAGACCAATGTCATCGGCGCGCAAAAATGGCCGCTCCCGATCAATCGCTTACGGCCAAATCGAGTACATGCACATCAGACCGCCCGGAAAAACAAAGCTGGATGTGACGAACGCCACATACCAGCCTGTCTGCCCACTGCCACGCAAGCGTGGCGTCCCCACGGGGATTCGAACCCCGGTTATCGCCGTGAAAGGGCGGTGTCCTAGGCCTCTAGACGATGGGGACTACGGTGCTGCCAACAACAACGCCTTGAATCCTGGCGTATCCCAGAAAACCAAGCTACTTGGTCTGCTGTGAAGGGCGCGATTCTACCAAAACTCCCGGTTGAGTAAACACCTTTCTGCCGCCAACTTCGAGATTCAACGACTGCGACGATCGGCAACGTTCCGCCGGAAAAGGAGGAAGGCGCCCGATCCGGAATCATCGCCGCAAAACGCTTGCAGGCAAACAATACCGTTGAAATATCCGGTTTCGTCGCTTCAGCCCGCCCAAGGGTTGATGACCGTCACGTCCATCCGTTCAAAATCTTCAACGTTTCGGGTCACGACCGGCAGTTTATGAACCAGCGCGGCGGCCGCAATAAAAGCGTCGCGCCACGGGCGAGGATTCGGAAAATGCAGTTGTCCGCAGCGCAACGCGATGTCCTCGGTCACGAGCAGAATTTGCCTGGCGAACACGCGCAAAACGAAACCTTCCATCCATGACCGCAACAAGGCTCCCTGAGCCGCGTCCTGACGCTCCATGCGCCGAGTGCCAAACTCAAGCTCCGCCAGCGTGACGACGGAGATGAACAACTCGCTTTTATCCACGCCGCCGAGCCACGCAACGACGCGCGGATCGGCCTTTCCGCCTCTCATCTTTCTCATCTCGGAGACGACGTTGGTGTCGAGCAGATAACTCACTCAAACACTGCCGCTCGCGGGAAATCGCTCGGAATGTGCGTGTCGAACTCAACTTCGGCAAGCCCCTCGATCAGCGGCATCGCCATGATGGCGTCGACGATGCTGTGCCGCTTCCCGTTCATGGCCTTGAAATCCTCGAACGTCAGGAGAACGTGCTTTGGCTCGCCGTGATCCGTGATGAACACCGGCCCGTCCAACGCCGCCCGCTTTGCCTCGCCGACCTTGTTGTTGAACTCCCGGCTTGAAAATGTCGAAGTCGCCATGTTCGCCCTCCTGTGTAGCTACCGTAGCCACATACAGAATGATAGCCCGCGAACCGAGGACAAACAAGACAAGTCCAACGAACGATCCTCACGCTTCCAGCCGTTCAACGCCAGGGAATTCCGGGACTGGCCAATACACAGTGAGACGACGGAATAATAAAAAACCCCGCAGCAGCAGGGTTTTCTGGACGACCTGACATCGTTCAAGACGTCTGGATGGTGGAGGTAAGCGGGATCGAACCGCTGACCTCTTGCATGCCATGCAAGCGCTCTCCCAGCTGAGCTATACCCCCGTCGAAAGAGCGCGCATTGTAGTGTGCGTTTTCATGCCTGTAAACTCTTTTGTAGCGCGCGCAGACCGCCTCTCTCGTCTTTTCCAGCCTGTACATGCGTTTCAGCCCTTGCCGCCTTCCCAGGCGAAACTGACCCGCTTCACGTTGCACAGCAGTTCGTAGGAAATCGTGCCCGCGGATTGCGCGATGCCGTTGACGGAAATCTGCTTGCCCCACAGCTCGACCGCGCTGCCGATGCCCGCGTCCGGCAAATCGGTGAGGTCGACGGTCAACATGTCCATCGACACCCGCCCGATCAGCGGGGCGATCCGGCCATCGACGGCCACGGGAACACGGTCGGGCGCGGCGCGCGGATAGCCGTCGGCATAGCCCATGGCAACGAGTCCGACCCGCGTTTGCCGCGGGGCGATGAAACGCGCGCCATAGCCGAGCGGATCACCCGCCGCCAGTTCGCGCACGGCAACGACGTTGCTTGCCAACGTCATCACCGGAAGCAGCCCATGGTCTTCTCCCGGAAGCGGGTCTGCGCCGTAGAGCATGATGCCGGGACGCGCCCAGTCGCGGTGCGAGTCCGGCCAGGCGAGGATCGCGCCGGAATTGGCGAGGCTGCGCGCGCCGGGCAAGCTGCGCGTGGCGGCGTCGAACACGCGGATCTGTTCGGCGGTGGCCTCGGCATCCGGCTCGTCGGCGCGGGCGAAATGCGTCATGAAGCCGCAATCCTTCACCTTGCCGCCGACGACGAGGCGCTTCCAGACCATGCGCACCGCGGCGGGAAGGAAACCGGCGCGATTCATGCCGCTGTTGACCTTGATCCAGACGCGCAACGGCGCGGACAGCGGCGTTTTTTCGATCATCTCCACCTGCGCCGGGTGATGAACCGCCAGCCACAGCTTGTGGTCGGCGGCTTCCATCAACTCGGCGACATCGAACACACCTTCCAGCAGCAGGATCGGCGCTTCGATGCCGTCGGCGCGCAGGGCAAGCGCCTCATCGAGAAAGGCGACGGCGTAGCCATCGGCCTCGCCGGCCAGCGCCTGGGCGCAGGCAAGCGCGCCATGCCCGTAGGCGTTGGCCTTGACTACGGCAAAAGCCCGCCCGCCGTGGCGCTCGCGGGCAAGGCGGTAGTTGTGGCGCAGGGCATCCAGGTCGATCAACGCACGTGCGGGACGCATGGGAAAGCCATGGAATCATGACGGAAATAATGCGCGATGGTGCGCCATTCCGCCGCGGCTGGCAATCGTGGAATGCCAGCCGCGATGGAACGATCCCGCCTCTCCGCAAAGGCGGCGAATCCATTGCTCAATATAGTTCCCGGCTATGTACGGACCGTCGTCTTTCGCCGGAGTAAGTCCCGAATGTGGCGCGCGCGGACGGGTCGGCCTCGCCGGACTGCGCTCCCGCGCAAACGCCGTTCCAGGCGCGCAGCCAGGGGACTTTCGCCGCCGCGCCTTCCCGCGCCCCGGCTGCATGGTCGCAGGCATTGTCTTCGACGGTATCGCCCAGATTGACGCTCACATTGAGGCTTCCCGCGCCGCCGGGCGACAGCAGGACGATCCTGCCCGCGCCGCCGGAGAGTTCGAGCCTGTCGACTTCCGGCATCGTGGCGATGCCTTGTACCGGATGCAGGGAAACCGCGAGCGCCGCCCGCTTGTCCGCGTCGGCCAGGCCGGAATCCGGTTCGATCCGGGTCGTGTCCGTCGCGCTCGCCGTCCAGTCGCAGCGGTCGACGCCGAAGCAGTCCCAGAACTGGACTTGCACGGGTATTTCCAGAGCGTCCTTTTCCGAACCGAAGCTGTTGGACAGCAGGAGGCGACCGCGCGCGAGCCTGATGCCGCCTTCCGGCGAACGATCCGCCGCGGCGGGCCGGCGGGAACTCACGCTGTCGCGCCCGTCTTCCGCGGCGCGGATGTAGACATCGGTCGGCTCGACGGGCCGGGTCTTGAAAGTATGGGCATATCTGAACGAGCCGGTGAAAAGTCCCCCGAACCCATCGCCGCCCGCGAATTTATCGCCCGGAATGACCGCGGCGCTCAAGCCCTTGCCCGGCACGGGTTCCAGATACCCGCCGTTCGCGCCGGCATCGGGCGGATTCCGGTCCGCCTCCGCATTCGATCCGCGCACGCCCCAGGCGCTCAGCTTGACCGTCGCCGCAAAATCGCCGCGATAATTTTCCAACCGTCCGACGCAGGTTTCGTCCCCATAGAGGCAGGCTTTCACCGTCAGGTCGAAAGGCTGGCCGGCATAGAAGAAACCGCCTTCGGGGCAACTCATGCCGGGCGGGCATTCCATGCGGCCCGCGCCGCCGGTTTCGGTCTGGAAATGGCTGGGATAAAACCGGCCGACGATGACTTTTTCCGATAGCACGTCGCCCGCGTCCAGATATCGATCGCTCAGTATCATGCCGCCGTCCGCGGCGGCATCGCCCAGCCGGGGGGTGATGGCGATGATGCCGACTTCCGGCCAGGATTGCTCCGTGATCGTGACCGCGCCATTCGTGAAGCCGCTCACGCCCCGCAAGGCAAGATCGGGATCGTGGGCGCTCCCATCCTGCGGCAGCCACAGGCGTTTTTCCAGGAATATGCCCTTGGGCACATTTTCATAGCCGAAATTGGGCGCGCCGTTTCCCTGCACGGATTGTGCCTCCAGCGTCATCCCGAACGGCTGCCCGGCACGGCAGAAACGGGTGCCGCCCGCCCCCGTCGCAGCCGGATTGGGTGTGCCGTCCGCGCAGCGCACATCTTTCAACACCAGCGCGGCGGGCTTTCGCACAAAAACGCCGCTGCCGCCTTTTCTGGTGTTGTCCCCCGCGACGCGCACGAGCAATTCCAGCCTGCCCACATCTTCGTAGAAAAAGCTGTAGACGCCGCTCACGGTCGCTTCGTCCGCCGCGAACGTCACCGACAACGGGTTCACCGTATTCCAGAGCGGCGTTCCGCCGCTATCGGCACACACGTTCAGGAGCAGGGGCGATCCCGCGCCAAACGTGGCATTGACCGCCCCTTGCGGCGGCGGTCGGGATGGATCGACGCAGCGCAGCGCGAATTCGAGCCTCATGGCTGTGCTCGCGCTGGAAGAAAGACGCGCGGCGGCGGTTCCCGACGCATTGACATGGGTGATATAGATGCCGCTCCGAGCCTCGCCCGCCAGCCCGGCGAACCTGTAGCGGCTGCAAGCGGCCTCTGATGTCATGTCCTCGATTGCCTGGCCGTCTTTGCATTGCCCCTTGGTGAAGGCGAAATATATCGCCTCTATTACGCCTTCGTCATCGTCGGTATTGTTGCCGGGCGCCGGATCGTCGACCGCGCCGCTCGACAGCGTCCCTTTGTTCTTCAGCGTGCCGGAGGCGCTCTCCGACACCAGGGCGTAGATACGCAGATCCGGCGCGCGCTGCCCTTTTTCCAGATCGCCGTTCCAACTGCATGTCACCGTTTGCCCGGCGGCCTCGCAGAACCAGCCCGTTCCCTGGAAATCGTGAAAACGCATTTCCGTGGGCAGCGTGTCCACGACCTCCAAAGTACCTCGCATCCGGTCGGGACCATTGTTTTTCACACTCAGCACATAGATACCGATACCTCCCGGATAGAGCGAGTTTTCCCTGGTTTTCGTCAGTTCCAGATCGGCGCGGGGAAAGGCCCCGTCCGTCCTGCCGATGCACACATCGTCGACCAGCCAATAATCCTTGTGGTCATTGCCATTTTGGCCGGAAGAATAGGAAAGCTGCCGGAAACGCAGGCGGAAATTCTCGTGCTGCGCCTGGGGCAGGCCGGAGAGCGGCGCCGAGGTATAGCTTATATCCTCGCCGCAGCGAGTGTCCGAGTCCTTGCCGGCAATGCTGTCCAGCGTATGCCATTTCCCGTCGGCTCCGAAATATTCGGAAACGAATGAGTCCTCCTTGTCCGCGGTCGTATAGATGCATGTTTTATTCACGTCCGCGCCGTTGATCGTATCGGGCGGATCCTTCATGCCGCGCTGCGCCACGTAGCGTATGTTCCCGCCAAGGCCGCGCGTGTCGATGCGCAGGGTGGACGCCACGATGTAGCTCCAGCGCAGGAAAAGGGAATGATTCGGCGACCCGCTGGCGGGGTAGACATCTCCGGTCACGCCCGCATCGCCGATCCGCAGACCCGATCCCGCGCCGGTCGAGATGTCCTCCTGGTTGAACGTCCATTGCTTCAGGCTGGCCGCCGGCGCCTCGAAATTGTCGCAAAAACCGCCTACATAGCGCGGCATGTCGACCCGGCGCAGCACCACATCGTCGATGAACCAGTAATCGTATCCATTGACCTTGCCGGCATTGGAATGGCTGGTGGAGCCGGAACCGTGCGCCTGCTCGAAGCGCAGGCGAAAGCCGCTCCAGAGCGCCTCCGCCGGCAACTGGAACACCGGCCGCAGCACCTCGCCCGCCACGCCCTTCCCATTCGTACTGCGATAACGGGCCAGTATTTGCCACTGGTTGTTCCTGTCCAGGTATTTGGTAATGAAATTGTCCGTCGACAGATCCGGTTTTTCGGCGAAATCGTCGTCGCCGCGCCGGAGCCAGTAACTGAGTTCCACCACCGTATCGGCGGACAGGCCGGAAAGGTCGATAACCTCGCTCGTCACCGTATGCTCCCGCCAGCGGTTGAACATGCTCCGGCTACTGTTGGCGCGCAGGTTGGCATAGAGGTGATAGGGCTTGATGTCGCTGTCGATCCCCGCGCAGCCGCCCGCGTCGGGTTGGGCGTTGCTGGCCGGCGCATGAGATTCGCAATCGCTATGGGGCGACGCCGCCACCCAACCATTGCCGACCAGATTCGATCTCGCTGCGCCCTGCACCGAACGCTCGAAGTCGTCGCACCAAATGACATTGGATTCACCGCAGATCGTGCCCCTGAGCGCATACGTCTCTCCGGTGAAATTGCCGTTGCCCTGGCCCGGCCCGCCCATCGGACGATTCCCCGTCACGGTCCGGACACTGTCGTCGTCATGGAAATCCAGTCGCAGGCTGGCCAGTTGATCCGGCGCGACACTACCCGCCGGAACCTTCGTCGTCACATAATAAGTGTCCCCCACCCCCATTATGGAAACGATGCTCGCGCCGGACGCGCCGACGCCCGACGAGATGAGACGGAAAGCATTCGTGTTCACGCCCGCGACCGGCTGCAAGAACTTCACTTCCCATATGACGGTGACGTCGTTTCTGCCCACCGTGACCGGCGGCTGCGGCGGCGGCTGCGAGGGCGTCATCTTGATATGCCGTATCCCCGGCTCGACCGTGATGGCGTTCTTCAACACGAACAGCGGCGAAATCGGATAATCATTACTCGCCGACGCAGTGCATGAACTATTACCGTTCCCTCGCAGATACAGGTTGTAGGTGCCGTAAGCGGTGCCTGCCGGCACAGTCACGACGCTATTCGAGGAGAACGTTCCGCTGAAACCGCTGGAAGTCGTACCGGGTTCCGCGCAATTCATGCCCGGCGCATGATTGGTCGCCGTGGGCGCGGGCGGCGCAGTGGCGATCAACCATTCGACCCGATTCAGGCGCGCGCTCTTATCCGTACCCGGCCGGTTGTTTTTCAGGACGACGCCCAAATCAAACTTTTCTCCCGGTTGCAGCCAGGACGAAGCAGCGCCATTGACCGTGGCGGAGACGATTTCCTGAACGGCTTTCAGCCTCAGGGAGCCATTGATGTTGGTGAGCTCGCTCATCGAGGTCTTGTTTCCTGTGCACAGAGCTTCTGTATTGAAAGCCTGGATCGAAAGCTTGTAGTCGCCGGAAGGCAACGACTCCAGCGCCTTGCGGTTTGCCTTTGAAAAATCGTCGTCGCCGAACAGAGAGAATGCCATTGCGAGACCCGATCCATTAGCTTTTATATTAGTAATATCGGTCGAATCCGTGCAAAAGTTATTGCTTTTACCACGATTGGGATCATCGACTTTTTCTAAATACACGCGGGTGTACTTCCACTCATAAAGTCTTGGATCAGTCACCAAGCCAACTTTGACCCTCATGCTTAAAAGGAATAGCGGCTTGATGCTCGTCCTCTCCGATAGGGGATTCATCAGCAAGACCGGTTCTTCCAGAATGCCATTGCCCTTGATGTCGGCGTTGGCGACTGGGTTCTCCTTCTTGTTCAGGCAGAGGCTGGTGATCTCGGCGCCAGCCTGATTATTCAGGCAGGGCTTGTTGATTTCTATCCCCCACGCCGCAACCGCCGGATAAAGCAGACCCGTTGCGCAAAAAAGCGTCACAATCCGCCGGCGGAAGCGCCCCGACCTTCGATTTGTGCACAAGAAAAACTTCCCGCCGGTATTGCCGCCGGACATATGAAAGCTTGCCCGCATCACCCACCTCCCGATCATCTTCAATCTTCAAACCGCCGGGACAGGCCGCCGCTATCCAGAAACGCGCAAAATAAATCCCTGCCGACAATCAGGATATTCCTTTATTGCTATTGCAAAGCGCCTCTTGTGTCACGACGTGGAAAACGGCACGTCATTTCGCAAGCCGGTCGTGACGAATTCACATAGGGACGAACGCCCCGAAAGCTTCCCGTTTTCCGGAGACCTCCGGAAAACGGGAATCGCATCGCAAGCATTGGTTCATATGTAGAGACTTGATAACTTGACGGCATCGAAGCAATGACACCATCCGGCAACCGGGCTTCGGAAGCTGCGCCTTGGGGTTCCCGAAGCCGCGCCTCGGGGTTCGGAAGCGACGCTTTGGATTTCGGAAGCCGAACCTCGCACTTCGGAAGCCGCGCGCCGGGGTTCCGAAGCCGAATTTCGCGCATCCGGAAAGTTGAAGCTTCCGCTTCGGAAGCCGGACATCGCACTTCGGAAGTCGAGGCTTGCACTCCGGAAACCGGCGCTCGCACTTCGGAAGCCGTATCTCTCGCGCTTCGGAAGCCAAAGTCCGACCCACGAAAGCCGAAACTTGCGCTTCGGAAGTCGGCGCTTGCGCTTCGGAAGTCGAACATCGCACTTTTGAAAGCCGAACTTCACACCTCCGGAAGCGCAAGGGGAAGCTAAAGTCTCATGCCGCCGCCGGGTCGGAATCGGCCTTTTCCCGGCCAACGCCGGGGAAGCGCGCCTTGAGTTCCTGTGCGGCGACTTTTGCGCCGGGAACATTCCGGGCGGCGGCATCCTTGGCGCTGTTATAGATGGCCAGCGCGTACTCATATGCCTCGCTGCCCGCAAGAAACACCGTATCGTCCATCTGGCGGGCAAGAATGTCGAACCGCCGGTTGATCGCGAAAAGCCTTTCCGTGTCCGCAAGGTCGGTATTGAAATCATTGACTTCGACATACGCCGGCACGATGTCCGGCAGGGTTTTGGCGTATTCGTTCGCTTTTTTCACGAAAGCCAGGCTTTTGTCGCCCATTTTGGTGAGCTTCTGCCGCTCTTTCGGGGTCAGCGTATGAAAGTAGGGGGAAAGCAGGTTCTCGATTTCGCCGACTTTCGCGCCGACCTGCGCGAGCACGTCGTCGGGAATGCTGGCGTTATGCCGATTGGACTTCATGGGTAAAGCTCCTGTGGAAATGAAAAAGAACATCGTGTTGCGCCCGCCCGCGGCATGGCGATGCCGTCGGAAAGCGGGCGCATGAGTTTAACATCGTGCGTAGTGTATTTCACGAGCCTGCTCGTCATGTTCTTCGTATACAACTCGCGCAAAGAACTACGTTTCGCCGGGCTCGGGGAATTGCTCGCAAATCTTGCGGTAAGGCTTGTCGCCCATGTACCGCCGCCATTCGTCGCGGGTCATGTTGCGGCCAGCGATCCGGCAAGCCTTGCGGGCGAGCGAGGCGGGGTCGGTGTCCCAGAGGAGGATGTTTTTGTCAGCGCTCGCCGAAGCCAGGGTGTGGCCGTCGGGGCTGAAGGCTAGGTGCTGAACCTGATCCGTATGACCTTGCAATGCCTGGATTTTCCGGGGCGCTTGTGGGTCGCGCACATCCCACAGGATGACGGTTTCGTCCCAGCTTGCCGAAGCCAGGGTGTGGCCGTCGGGGCTGAAGGCAAGGTGATTAACCTTCCCCGTATGGCCTTGCAATGCCTGGATTTTCCGGGGCGCTTGCGGGTCGCGCACATCCCACAGGATGACGGTGCCGTCATCGCTTGCCGAAGCCAGGGTGTGGCCGTCGGGGTCTGGGCTGAAAGCAAGGTAATTGACCTCATCCGTATGGTCTTGCAATACCTGGATTTTCCGGGGCGCTTGCGGGTCGCGCACATCCCACAGGATGACGGTTTTATCAGCGCTTGCCGAAGCCAGGGTGTGGCCGTCGGGGCTGAAGGCAAGGTGCCAAACCAAATTCGTATGGCCTTGCAATGCCTGGATTTTCCGGGGCGCTCGAGGGTCGCGCACATCCCACAGGATGACGGTGTTGTCATCGCTTGCCGAAGCCAGGGTGTGGCCGTCGGGACTGAAGGCAAGGTGATTAACCTCATCCGTATGGCCTTGCAATGCCTGGATTTTCCGGGGCGCTCGAGGGTCGCGCACATCCCACAGGATGACGGTTTTGTCCCCGCTTGCCGAAGCCAGGGTGTGGCCGTCGCGGCTGAAGGCAAGGTGCGTAACACTACCCGTATGGCCTTGCAAGAAAGCCGCAAGCTTTGGATGGGACTGCGTCGTAGACAGCAAGGCGCCAAGGCTTTCCGCCACATCTGGATGATCCTGCCCGAGCGTTGCTGAGAGCAGCAGACTCAAATCGAATTGCTCGTCTCGCATTACTTGCGCTTCCAACATGATGCGGCGCACTTCAAAAAGTCTGTTCTGTCTTTCGGCGGCTTGCGCCTTTTCTCCTCCGGCGCGCAGAAACTCCCCTGCCGATTCGCTCAACCCCAATGGACTGGCCGCCCAGGCGTCCCAGTCTTGCCAATCCAGAGCACTGGCGAGCCGATTCCCGGAATACACGTCCGCATCGTCGCGCCCCGCCCATTCCCAGCGCCGTGCGTCATCTTCGATCCGTTGGCGGGAATATAGATTTCCCCGGCCTTCTTCCAGCCAGCCCTCCAGGGCAGGCCAGTTTTTGACCAAGGCTTCGTGGATGATCTCGACCTTGCCCGCGTCCGTCACCAGCAGCCTTTCCTTGACCAGCCGGTCGACGATGGCCTCGACACGTTCTTTTTCGCCCTCGCGCGCGAGGTTGGCCCTGGCCATCCTTTGCCGCGTGACGAGCGCATCCTCATTGATCCGCAGCAGTCTCAGGAAGATGTGCCGGACGATGGTTTGCTCGTCCGGGGAAAAGCTGTGATGGATTGCGTCGGCCCGTTGTGCGAGCGCGCCGCGCACGCCGCCGATGGCCTTGTACGCATCGAGGGGGATCGTTCCCCGTACCCGGTATGGCCACAACTTGAACAAGATATCTTGCAGAAGCGGCAGGTCGCGTGGTTCGGTCTCTTCCCGCATCCGATCGAGCAGTTCCGGCGCGAATTCCACGCTCGCTGCTTGCGCGGGCTCCACGATGGCGGCGCGCAGTTCGTTTTCCTCCACGGAGCCGATGGGCCGCAGGCAGCCAACGTACTCCGGACGGGCAATGCCGCAGGCGTCGATGAGGAATTGGTAAAAATCGCTGCGCACGGTCAGGATGACGATGCCAGGGCCGTTGTGCTGGCTGGCGGCGAAAAGCAGGTTGTCGATGAAAGCGCGCCGAATGCCATCGTCGCGGCACAGCGTGAAGGTTTCTTCAAACTGGTCGACCAGCACGACGAATTTTTTGCCCTCTCCCGCTTGCAAGAGGTATCTGTTCAGCGTCTTTTCATCGCCATCGCGCAAGTCGTTTTCGATCGCCACCGTCAGCTTCACCGCATCCGCCGGGTTCTGCGCCAACCCGCCCACGACGGCATTGGCCAGGCTGTCGAGGGGTCGATCGTTCGGGATCAACGTGGCGTAAGCCCAAGCCTCGCTGCCGGTAATGCCGCCATTCTTCAGCCCCGCGACGATCCCGGCGCGCGCCAGCGAGGATTTGCCGCAGCCCGAAGCGCCCGACAGGATGAGCAGACGCGGCGCTCCCTTGTCGAGCGCGGTTTGGATACGCCCGATCAAGTCGCGGGTCAGTTCCTTGCGTCCGAAAAACTTGTCGTGGTCTTTTTCCTGAAAAAAGGCCAGACCTTTATAGGGGTTTTCTTTTATCCAACTCGTCTCGTCGGGAAAGGTTCTATCGGGTTGCGTTTGGCGGATTTTGCCTTTTATTGCGTTCAGCAGCTGAGTGAAGGGCGTTCGTTCATCCAGATGCCTTTCAAAAACGATGGCCGAATTCAATTCCAGGGCATCCCGCAGGGATTCGCGTTTTTCTTTCGCCAGCGCCGGAAGGCAGACCAGGATGATGCGATCGCGGAGGTGGACTTCGTCGGCCCTCATTTTCAGGGCTTTGGCGATTTCCCGTGCTTGCCATGGCCCGGCCAAGGCAGGGCCGATGATGGCGACGAAAACGCGACTACTGCATTCGATGGCGTCGATCAGTGGCGGAGTGACTGGCGAATCTTGTTCCAGGTTCAGTTCACGGTTATCCAGAAAGCAATCGATGCCGCAGGCTTGCAGTTTGCTGTCAAGCGCCTGGATGGCGTGCTTTTCCTTGCTGTTGTAGCTCAGGAACGCATCGAAGGTTTTCGTCTTTTCGGTCATGATTTCAGATGTCACGCAAGGCGAATACCAGCAGCGCCAATATCGACGCCAACACCACGCCGTGAAACAGCGCGAGGGTAGTCCTGACGCAAACCCTGGCCCAAGAACCCGCCTGAGTTCGATAGGGCCGCGTATCCATCGAGAAGTCGATATCTTCCGGCTGCTTTTTGGCGACATCGTTGTACAGGGCGCGGAACAGGCGCTCTTGACGCAGGAAAAAGCCGTCCAGTACCCAGAACATGATGCAGCAGAGAAAGGCGGCGATGAGCGGATAAAACGCGCCCGCTTTTTCGGTGAACAACCCCAGCAGCGCCGCTACCAGTGTCAGGCTCCAGCCTTTGAGCCAGAATGAGTTGGATGCCATGCGGGTGACGATGGCCTGGATCATCTCAAGGTGCTTGAGCTTCGCTTCCATGGGGATTTCCGCTTGCCGTTCCGGGAATGCCGCAAGTCTAGAGTCTTTCCCTTTGCATGTCACGACATGTTCCAGCGTGGATAGATACTGTTGCCGTCACCTCCAACGAAACATACCGAACGATTATGCCGAAATGTTGGGGTTCGCAAGCGGCCCCCCAAGCACTGCGGGCTAAAGGTGACGATCTACATCCATCCTGCCATGCAGGATGCGCACGACTTCAAGCCGGTCGCCGTGATCGCGGAAATAAACGACATGCGATCCGGCGAGGTATTTCAGATAGCCGGGCCGCACATCGACTGGACGACCTTGCCGACGATCGGAAGCCAAACCATGGCAGGCATCTCGAATGTCATCCATGTAGCGGTCGGCTTGGTCAGCCCCCCAATGTTCGACCGTATAATCCCAGATAACGTCCACGTCGACCCGCGCCGCCGGAGAGAAAACAAGCGATTTCATCCGCGCTCGTATTCTGCTCGCTTACGGGCCTTGAACGCGTCGAAGTCGAACGGGCGAGGCTCACCGGAGTTTTCCCCTTCAACCAAGGCGGCCTCTAGCGCCCTCATCCTGGCTTCGTGATTTTCCAACAGACGCAACCCGGCCCGCACGACATCGCTGGCAGTTCCGTATCGGCCTGTCTGTACCTGTTTGTCGATGAATCCTGCGAAATGGTCGCCAAGATAGACCGAAGTGTTCCGGGGGCGTGCGTGCAACATGAAGGCATCCTGTCGTGCTTTTGCGCACTATACCAATAGTTGGCACAACTGGCCAAGCGATCAATCGGCATCCCGTAAGCAGCAGGATCGTTCGGTTGTTGCGTTGGGGTTCGCTTCGCTCACCCCACCCACTGTAGGCTTGCAATGAATTTGTTCGTGGCTACAATGTAGCCCACAAGGTCATGGAGAAATCACATGGGCGCTGATGCCGTTGTCCGGGCGCGCATCCCGGCAGATATGAAAGAACGGGCCATGCTCACGCTCAACAGCATGGGCTTGAGCGCGTCCGACCTCATCCGCCTGGTTTTCCTGCGGGTGGCCGAAGAAGGCCGTTTGCCGTTCGCGGTTGAGATTCCGAACCGCGGTACGCGAAAAGCCATGGCAGAACTCAAGGCAGGCAAGGGTAAACGGTACGAAAACGCCGATGCCATGTACAAGGATTTGGGTCTCTGATGCTGATTCCACGGCTCAGTGGACAGTTCAAACGCGACGTGCGCAAAGTCGGGAAGCGCGGCAAGGATATGGGTAAGTTGCGTGTCCTGCTGGACTTGCTTCTCAATGAGCAGCCATTGCCTGCGTGCTATGGCGACCATCCGCTGAAAGGCGCGTGGGCAGGCTTTCGTGATGCCCATGTCGAGCCGGATTGGTTGCTGATTTACTGCGTCGAGCACAACGAATTGCAACTTGCACGAACGGGTACGCATTCTGACGTGTTCGACGAATAGCTCCTGGGCATCGACACTTCCGTGTCTTGCGCCGGATTATCCGGGAAGCGCGGATAGGTTAGGGTGAAATTGCGAACCCCAACATTCCGGCAGGATCGTTCGACTGCTGCGTTGGGGTTCGCTTCGCTCACCCCCAACCACCGCGGGTTTCAGCGACGGCGTGGGGAAAGAATAGGCTGAAAAATCGCCGGCATCTTCGCGCACCGCGCTTGTCCATGGAGTGTCGTGACGCACCAAAGCAGTGCGTCCTCTATCGGGCCAAATTCTGCCCCCCGACGACGCCTCCCTGCTCGAACCACAAGCCCCGTGCGGCTTTCGGAGGAAATGACGGCGAGTGGCACGCGCCTTGCCTTGGGAAGCGAGCCGCAACTTTCCACCGCTCCGCCGAAAGGATTTTCCATGTCTTCGCAAACACCCGCAAATCGCTTGAAGGCGCTCCCGCCCGAAGCGCAACGCATCATCGAAGAACACGGCATCAAATACGTACTCACCCAGTTCGTCGACATTCACGGCGTCGCCAAGACCAAGTCCGTGCCGGTCGGCGCGCTCGCGGACGCGATCAAGAATGGCGCGGGATTCGCCGGCTTCGCGCTCTCCGGCATGGGCATGGCCCCGCACGGCCCGGATTTGCTCGCCTTCGGCGATCTGTCGACCCTGACGCCCCTGCCCTGGCAGCCCGGCTACGCCCGCGTCGCCTGCATCTGCCGCGTCAACGGCGAGCCGCACCCCTACGACAGCCGCTACGTGCTGACGCGGCAGATCGCGCGCCTGGAAGAACGCGGCTGGCATCTCAACACCGGGCTGGAGCCGGAATTCAGCCTTTTCCATCGCAACGCCGACGGCAGCCTCAGCCCGGAAGCATCGGATACGCTCGACAAACCCTGCTACGACTACAAGGGTCTTTCACGAGCGCGGGACTTTCTGGAACGCCTGACCGAATCGCTGCAAAAAATCGGCTACGACGTTTTCCAGATCGACCACGAAGACGCTCCCGGACAATTCGAGATCAATTACACCTACGGCGAGGCGCTGGAATCCGCCGATCGTTTCGTGCTCTTTCGCATGGCGGCGGCGGAAATCGCCAATAGCATGGGCATGGTGTGCTCCTTCATGCCCAAGCCGAATCCGCAGCGCGCCGGCAACGGCATGCACATCCATCTCTCCATCGGGGACAAACAAGACAACAATCTGTTTCACGACGAAACGGACAAACGGCGCATGGGCCTCTCGAAACTCGCCTACCATTTCGCCGCCGGTCTGCTCAAGCATGCGCCCGCCCTGTGCGCCTTCGCCGCGCCCACGGTGAATTCCTACAAACGGCTGGTCGTGGGACGCTCGCTCTCCGGCGCGACCTGGGCGCCGGTATTCATTACTTATGGCATGAACAACCGCTCCGCGATGATCCGCGTCCCCCACGGGCGGCTCGAATACCGCCTGCCCGATTCCGGCTGCAATCCCTATCTCATGAGCGCCGCCATCATCGCCGCCGGACTCGACGGCATCGACCGCGAACTTGATCCGGGCACGCCCTGCAATGAAAACCTTTACAGAATGGGCGTGGAAAACATCATCGCGCGCGGCATCGAGATTTTGCCGCAATCCCTGAATGAAGCCATCCGCGCACTGGAATACGACGACCTGTTCCGAAAGAGCCTGGGCAACGAAATCGTCAACGAATTCATCAAGGAGAAACGCATGGAATGGGTGGAATACAACCGCTACGTCACCGACTGGGAATTCCGGCGCTACGCCGAATTTTTCTGACCCCCGGTTTTCCCCGACACTTTGCAACAGGAGTCATCGCGCCATGTGCGGAATCGTTGGTCTCTATCTCAAAAACAAGGCGCTGGAACCGCAATTGGGCAGGCTCTTCGAGCCGATGCTGCTGTCCATGACCGATCGCGGGCCGGACAGCGCGGGCTTTGCCATCTACGGCGACGAAGTCCCCGAAGGCGCGGTCAAGCTCACCCTGCAAGCGCACGACGCGGCCTACGACTGGGAATCCCTCGTCGCCGCGCTCGAAAAAAAACTCGGACAAACGGTCGGCTGGTTCCGGAACGCCACGGCAGCCGTCCTGAAAACGGAAGCGCCCGAAGCCGCCGTGCGCGCGGCGCTCGCCGAAATCGCGCCGGACATACACGTCATGAGCGCGGGCCGGAGCATCGAAATCCTGAAAGGCATCGGACTGCCCACCGAAGTCACCGAGCGATTCACGCTCTCCAGGATGCAAGGCTCGCACATCATCGGGCACACGCGCATGGCGACCGAAAGCGCGGTCACCATGGCGGGCAGCCATCCCTTCTCCACCGGCGCGGACCTGTGCCTCGTGCATAACGGATCGCTGTCCAATCACGCCCTTCTGCGCCAAGACCTGCAACGCGAAGGCATCGTCTTCGAGACGGAAAACGATTCCGAAGTCGCCGCGGGCTACCTCACCTGGCGTCTCGGGCAGGGAGACTCGCTGGCCGAAGCCGTCAACGGCGCGCTGGAAGACCTCGACGGCTTTTTCACCTTCGCCATCGGCACGCGCGACGGCTTCGCGGTCATCCGCGACCCCATCGCCTGCAAACCCGCCGTGCTCGCGGAAACCGACGACTACGTGGCCATGGCTTCCGAATACCGGGCCTTCGCCACCCTGCCGGGCATCGAAAACGCCAAGGTATGGGAACCCGAACCGGCAACGCTCTACATCTGGGAACGTCATTGACGAGAGAAGGAAAACATCCCCATGAAAACCATCGACCTCTCCGCCGCCACCGTCCGCGATCTGAATCAGGCGCTGCACGACCAGGCGAAGCAGCTCACCGAACGCGAATGGACGGTCGCGCATCCCGACGGCAAGCACAACATCGCCGCCGGCATCGACGAAGCCCTGAAAATCGACATCCACGGCCATGCCGGCTACTACTGCGCGGGCATGAACAAAAAAGCCGACATCACCATCCACGGCAACGTCGGCGTCGGCGTGGCGGAAAACATGATGTCCGGCGCCGTGCGCGTCAAGGGCAGCGCCTCGCAATCGGCGGGCGCGACCGCGCACGGCGGCCTGCTCGTCATTGAAGGCGACGCGGGCGCGCGCTGCGGCATCTCCATGAAAGGCATCGACATCGTCGTCCAGGGCAATGCCGGGCACATGAGCTGCTTCCTGGGACAAGCCGGGCGGCTCGTCATCTGCGGCGACGCGGGCGAGAACCTCGGCGACTCGCTCTACGAAGTGCGCATCTACGTGAAAGGCGCGGTGAAATCCCTTGGATCGGACTGCATCGAAAAGGAAATGCGCCCGGAACACCTGCAAGAACTCGCCGAACTGCTGGCGCGCGCCGGCGTGCGGGAAGACCCCAAGCACTTCCGGCGCTACGGCTCCGCCCGGCAACTCTACAACTTCAAGGTCGACAACGCCCACGCCTACTGATGCGTCGCGGACATCCCCGGAACCTCACGAAACGGACACGGCAAACATGAGCACACATCCCCCCATCCTGCGCGAATCCGCCACCTTCGACCGCCTGGTCATCCAGGAAATCCACCGCGCCGCCGAAACTGGCATCTACGACATCCGCGGCGGCGGCACCAAGCGGCGCGTACCGCATTTCGACGATCTCCTGCTGCTGGGATCGAGCATGTCGCGCTACCCGCTCGAAGGCTACCGCGAAAAATGCGGCACCGACGTCGTACTCGGCGCGCGCTTCGCCAAGAAACCCCTGCACCTCAAGATTCCCGTCACCATCGCCGGGATGAGTTTCGGCTCGCTCTCCGCCCAAGCCAAGGAAGCCCTGGGGCGCGGCGCAACCATCGTCGGCACCAGCACCACGACGGGCGACGGCGGCATGACGCCGGAAGAACGCGGCCAGTCCGAAACCCTGGTCTACCAATACCTGCCCTCGCGCTACGGCATGAACCCGGACGACATCCGCAAGGCCGACGCCATCGAAGTCGTGCTCGGGCAAGGCGCCAAACCCGGCGGCGGCGGCATGCTGCTCGGCATGAAAGTCACCGAGCGCGTGGCCGGCATGCGCACCCTGCCCATCGGCGTCGACCAGCGCAGCGCCTGCCGCCACCCCGACTGGACCGGCCCGGACGACCTTGCCATCAAGATTGCGGAACTGCGCGAAGTCACCGACTGGGAAAAGCCCATCTACGTCAAGATCGGCGCGACCCGCCCTTATTACGACGTCAAGCTCGCCGTCAAATCCGGCGCGGACGTGATCGTGCTGGACGGCATGCAGGGCGGCACGGCGGCCACGCAGGAAGTCTTCATCGAACACGTCGGCATTCCCACCCTGCCCGCCATCCCGCTTGCCGTGCAAGCCTTGCGGGAACTCGGCATGCACCGGCAAGTGCAGCTCATCGTCTCCGGCGGCATCCGCAGCGGCGCGGACGTTGCCAAGGCCATGGCGCTCGGCGCGGATGCCGTTTCCATCGGCACGGCGGCGCTCATCGCGCTGGGCGACAACCACCCCAGTCTCGACGGAGAACTGCGCAAGATCGGCTCCGCCGCCGGTTTCTACGACGACTGGCACGAAGGCAAGGATCCTGCGGGCATCACCACGCAAGACCCGGAACTCGCCAAGCGGCTCGACCCCGTGCAGGCCGGGCGGCGGCTTGCTAACTACCTGCGCGTACTGGTGCTGGAAGCGCAGACCATTGCGCGCGCCTGCGGCAAATCGCACCTGCACAACCTCGACCCCGACGACCTTGTGGCGCTCACCGTCGAAGCCGCCGCCATGGCGCGGGTGCCGCTGGCGGGCACGGACTGGATTCCGGGGCGGCAGACGTATTGATAGGCAATCGGCGGGCCGCGCAATGCGGCCCGGATGACGGCTTGCACAGGGCAATCGCATTTACCCCTCTGTCAATCCGGCGCGATGGGCATGGTGCAACCGGGACGGGTGTAGGGGCGACGCATGCGTCGCCCCTGCGGCATGCCGCCCTTCGCAGCCAATACGCCCTACGACAGGCGCGTGTGCAATGGCCCTGATTTCCTGATGCACTGAAGCCCGGCGGCCCGCCTCGCGCGCGCGCCCCTCAATACACCATCCCCACATTGAAATACACGGGCCGCTCCCCCTTGACCTCCTCCGGATGCTCAAGCGCGCGGGCGAAGGTCAGCGAAGCGTTGAAGCGCGGCCCCTGCGCGGTGATCTCGATAGCATTGCCGCTCATGCGTCCATGCGCCTCGCCCCGGTGCCGATTGCGCGCAATCGCCCCGACGTCCCAGGCCAGCGCCACCGAATAATCGCTCACCCAGGG
>JAISCE010000063.1 GCA_031265765.1 Azoarcus sp. | reverse complement strand
CGCGCGCGAGATCGTCTGGCCGGTGATCGGCATGACCGTCACGCTGGCGGCGGTCTATACGCCGATCGGCCTGATGGGAGGACTCACCGGCGCGCTGTTCAAGGAATTCGCCTTTACCTTGGCCTGCGCGGTGATCGTCTCGGGCGTGGTGGCGCTGACGCTCTCGCCGATGATGAGCAGCTTCATGCTCGACGCGAAACTCTCCGAGGGACGCCTGGCGCGGGGCATCGAGCGCACCATGCGTCGCCTGGGAGCAGGCTACGGGCGCCTGCTCGATCACACGCTGCATGCGCGCGCGGCGGTGCTCGTGGTGTGCGTGGCGGTGCTGGCCGGGATCGTGGTGCTGTTTCTGGGCGTGCGGCGCGAACTCGCGCCGGGCGAGGATCAGGGCTATGTGTTCGTGCAGATCAAGGCGCCGCAATATGCCAACGTCGATTACACGGCGCGCGTGGCACATAAAGTGGAAGAGATGTTCCAGCAATTGCTCGATTACGACAACGGTTGGCTGTTGAACGGCACGGGCGGCCAGAACGACGGCTTTGGCGGCGTCACCCTCAAGGATTGGCGCGAGCGCAAGATGAGCGCCGACGAGATCGAAAGTTTGCTCAACGGACGGGCCGCCGGCATCACCGGCGCATCCGTGACCGCTTTCCAGCCGGCGGCCCTGCCGGCCGGCAGCGACGGCCTGCCGGTGCGGATGGTGCTGCGCGCGCCGCAGGGTTTCACCGAACTTTATCAGGCGCTCGAAGCCATCAAGGGCGCGGCCTGGGGCAGCGGCCTCTTTGCCTATGTCGATAGCGATCTCGCTTTCGACAGCCCGCAGGCGCGCCTGTCGATCGATGCGGCCAAGGCCGGCGAGATGGGCGTGAGCATGCGCGACGTGGCCAACACGCTGGCGACGCTGGTCGGCGAGAACACCATCAACCGCTTCAACTGGTTCGACCGCTCCTACGACGTCATCGCCCAGGTGTCGCGGGATAAGCGCCGCGCGCCGGAAGATCTGAGCGGCTACTACGTGCGGACGCGCTCTGGCGTGCTGGCGCCGCTCTCGACCGTGGTCAACGTCGAAATGCGGCCCGAGGCCAACCGGCTGCCGCAGTTCAACCAGATGAACGCGGTCACGCTCTCGGCGGTGCTGCTGCCGGGCGTCACGATGGGCCAGGCGGTGGATTTCCTCGAGCGCCAGCCCTTGCCGCCGGGCGCGCAAATTGACTGGCTTTCCGATAGCCGCCAGTTCGTCAAGGAAGGCAACCGCCTACTCGTCTCCTTCTTTTTCGCGCTGATCGTCATCTACCTGGCGCTGGCCGCGCAGTACGAAAGCCTGCGCGACCCGCTGGTGATCCTGGTGACGGTGCCGCTAGCCGTCTGCGGCGCGCTGGCGCCGATCTGGCTGGGGTACGTCACGATGAACATTTATACCCAAATCGGATTGGTGACGCTGATCGGCCTGATCTCCAAGCACGGCATCCTGATGGTGTCGTTCGCCAACGACATCCAGAAGCATGAGGGCATGGGGCAGCCGGACGCCATGCGCAAGGCCGCGGTCATCCGCATGCGGCCGGTGCTGATGACCACCGCGGCGATGGTGGTCGGCCTCACGCCGCTCCTCTTCGCCAGCGGCGCGGGCGCCGCCAGCCGCTACGCCATTGGCATCGTGGTGGCGGCCGGCATGTTGGTCGGCACTTTGTTCACCCTGTTCGTACTGCCGACCCTCTACACCCTGCTGGCCCGCGACCACCGCGTCGCCTCGCCACGGGAGAAGGAGCTGGCACAGGAGGCGTTGCACCATGCGTAATTCCATTTCTCGATCCATACAGCCATTTCCTGTGCGCCGTCCGGTCGGTTTGCCAGGCTGCCGGGAGGGTGAGGCACCCGCCTCGCCAAGCGGTGTCTGGACGATCATGCGCGTTGTTCCATTGGCCGCCGCGCGTTCAATACGTGACGTTGGCCCGCAATCCGAACAGGGTCGCCGTACCGGCGCGCGGATTGGCGCCGCCGCGCCAAATCCATTGCACATCCGGCGTGAGCGAGAATTGCGGCGACAAGGCATAGCGGTAATAGATTTCCGCTACCCGTTCGGAGCCGGACGGACGGAAGCGGAAATCGGGCGCGTCGGCCTGGAAGCTCTCTTGGTCCAGATAAGCTTTACCGCCCGCGCGCCTGTAAGCGTGGCTCGCCCATAACCAGCTTCCGGCGATACCTACGCTGTCGCTGGCGCGCTTCCAATGAGTCCCGGCGATTTCAGCGCCGACGGCCAGCGCCCGGTTGACATGCAGCTTGCCGCGCAAAAGCTGTCCGTAACGTCCGAAAAGCTTTATGCCTTTGCCCATCTGCTGATCGACGGAAAGGCCGAAGCCGGTATGACGCCGGCTGGCGCCGTCGATGAAATCCGGCACATTGCGCCGCGTCCAGACATAAAGGCGGTAGTTGCCGGTATGTCCGCCAAACAGGCGGAGTGTTTTCTCGGCCTGCGCGATCACCAGCGGCGAGTCGGTCGTATCTTCGTAGTTGGCTCCGGCGCTTCCCGCGCCGAACACGCCGAGGGACAGACGCCATGGCTCCGGGCCATCGTGTCCGTCCAGGTATGAGGCAATGAAACCGGGCTGGAAGCCATTGGCATCGACACCGGCCTCGCCGCCGGCATCGAGCAAGGGGTTGTGGACGAATACAGTATTGAGGAACTGCGTCGTTTCATTGTCGGCGGCATCGTTACGATCGAAAAATCCGAAAACATCGATCTTGCCGAAAGTCAGTTCCAGCTTCCGGCGCGATGTCTTGCCGAACGGTATCGCGGCCTGGTACCAGGCTTGCCCCAAGAGCACGACCGCATCGTCCGGCTCGGCGCCGCTCACCCGGAAAGCGGTAGCGTTGGGAATATTGTGGTGTCCGAGATAGCCGAGCGCCTCGTTCAAGCCCTGGCCTTGGCCGACCCTGAGATGGGCGAAAAGCTTGTGTTCGACGGCGCCGACCCGTTCCAGGGGCGCTTCGACGGTGAGATCGGCGCGATAACTGAGTTTGTTACTCGCGTGCGTGCCGTGGGGCAGGCCGTTTGCTTTTTGCCAGATTGTCGTAAGCGCCGCATCGACCGTGGCGTCATCCCGTTTTTCGGCGGGTACGGCGGGGGCCTTCATTGCCGCGACATCTTCCTCCACCATTTTCAGCCGTGCGCCGATATTGGGTTCGTCTCTGGCCGTGCGCTCCGCGGCGGAACTTTCCGCCGGAGCCGTCCGCTCTCCGCGCAGGGCGCGGACTTCCCGTTCCAGTTGTGCGTTGCGCGTTTCCAGCCGTTCCATGCGTTCGAGGAGTTTTTGCAAGGCGGCAACATCCGCTTCCGGCGGGGCGGCGAGCGCCGGCAATGCGGGTAGAGAGAGGAATGCCATGAAAAAGACATTCCCGACGGTACAGGAATTAATTATCGACATGAAACGGTCTCCTTTCGATCATATGTCGGATTCAATAGGGGCCATTATAATGTTGTCAGGCGAGCGTCATTGTCAGGATCGATGACAATGTTCCACTTACCCCGCGCCCTGCAAAAAATGCTTGCTTTTATGGATAAAAACCAAATATTGGTATATATTCCCGAGTTTTCCATGACCGGATAACAATCATGCATCTTTTTACCAGTCTTTACCTGAGTGCCGGAGCGAGCGTCCATGAGACCGAAAACCTCGGGGATTCGTTGCAACCGAGGTTTTCCAGCAAGGAAAAACGTCATAGATTCGCCTTGTTGCCTGTACTGGCGTTATCTGTTTTTCTGGCCGGATGCGCGGGAAACCCTTTGCGTAGCTATAACAAGGAACTGGGCAATACCATCTCAATGGTGAATTCCGGCAATGTCAAGGGGGCCTTGGCACAACTGGAAGCCGACAACGATTCTATTTTGTCGTCCCGTAGCAAAGAAGATGCGGAGGGGACGGGGAAGGAAAAAACGCAGGCGGATTCCATTTTCGGCAAAGACATACTGTATTTCTTTGAAAAGGGCGAGTTATTGCGTCTGGATAACGAATACGAGCGCAGCCGTGACACCTGGCTGCAAGCCGATGAGGTCGTGCGAATCTGGGAAGACGAGTATCGCGTCAATCCGGGCAAGGTCGTCGGAGAAATCGGCGCTTATCTGGTCAGTGACCGGGTCCGTCGTTACGATGGACAAGATTACGAAAAAGTTTTCCTGTCTACGAAACTGATGCTCGATCACGTGATGCTCGGCAATGATGAGCATGCACGCATCGAGATGAAAAAGACGTTCGAGCGTGAAAAATTGATCGAAAGCTTCCGCGAACAGGAATACGAACGCATTCGGGAAGAAGGAAACAAACGCTCCATATCGTTTTCCATCGATGACCTGGCCAAGAACGGCTATCCGGTCGACAAGTTGGACAGTTCAGACGTGCGCGCGCTCAAGAATGGCTACCAGAATGCCTTTGCGCACTACCTTTCCGGTTATTTCTTCGAGATGAAAGGCGAGTACTCGCTTGCCGCGCCGGGCTATCGCAATGCCCTGGAATTGCGGCCCGACAGCCGGCTGATCCGGGAGAAAACCGGCAAGCTCGGGGGCAAGCCCGGTCCCGGCAAGGCCGATGTGCTTTTCGTCGTGGAAAGCGGTTTCGCGCCGGCGCTGCGTTCGATCACCATCCCCTTGCCGATTCCATTCAACAAGGAAGTCATCGTCACGCCATTGTCGTTCCCGGTCATTACCGCCGACGCCCGGGCCTTCGTGCCGCCTTCCCTCAACGTCGGCGGTCGGGTCTTGCCCGTGGAAACGCTGGTCAATGTCGATGCACTGGCGCGTCGGCAACTGAAAGACATGCTGCCCGGCATCATTGGCCGCACCGCCGTCCGCGCCGCCGTCAAATCCGTCCTGCAATACCAGGCCAAGAAAAAGGGCAATGCATTGGCGGGACTGGGTGCGACAGTGGCCACCGTGGCGACCGAGCAGGCGGACGAGCGTTCCTGGCGCACCTTGCCGGCAAGGCTGTCCGTTGCCCGCGCCATCCTGCCGACGGGGGAACAGGAGATCGAATTCCGTACTCACAACGGGACCTACCGAGGCAAGATCAAGGTCGAGGACACGATGACCATCGTTCCCATTCGTCTGTCCGGCAATTTTGTTTATGTCGGCCAGCGGGACGCGCAGGGGACACTCACGGCAGCGCCCGAGATCGAGGAGGAGGAAACCGAAGAAGCCGAGGAAGAGATCGCGCAAGAATCGAAAGCGACCGCCAAGCCCCGTCGCGTGCATGGCCCGCGGAAGCAAGGCGTTCGTCCGAGGGTATTCCATTGATTATTTGGCCCGGCACGCCTCATCGGTAAAGAAATATTGCCGGGCCATGACGCGGCGCCGCGCGGATAGGGGAGCATGAATATTCTCCCCCATACTGGCGCGGCATATTCACGCTCGCGCTGCGGGAATGCGATGCCTTGGCGTATCGTATCGTGTAGACTGATTCCCTTTGCGGAGCCGTTTCAAGTCAGGCTCCTCCCGAATCGGCTCATCCCCTTGGGAGGGGAGGCTTCCAACCGGAGAAGGTTTTCGATGAAACGAATGACTATTGCATTTGCCCTGGGCGTTGCCTGCCTGGGCGTCGCCTGCCTGGGCGTCGCCTTGCCTGTTTACAGCGCCGATGGCGGCTCGATCGCCGGCAAGGTGGAAGAGTTGGGCCAGATGGATTATCTCGAAGTGACCGATCTGCGCGCCGTGCGCAGGGACGGGTTGCTTCGCGTACAGGCCACGGTATCCAACTCGTCTCCCGGCAACCAGAGACTCTATTACCGCTTCCGCTGGCTCGACAGCGACGGCTTCGCGGTGTGGGAGGAAGAACCCTGGAAGCCCGAGCTGGTTTACGGAAAGCAGAATAAAGTCCTCAGCGTGGTAGCGCCTACGTTCAAGGCTACCGATTTCAAACTGGAACTGCAAAGTCCCAATAATTCGACTTCTGCCGAGGGATCCTCCGGCAGCGTCGCCGATAAGCCGCCGTACCGGTGAATTCCGGTCTGACGGGTTTTCCTTTTCGATTCCCGGAGAATTTCATGAAGTTTTGCCGTTTTTCCCTCTTGCCCGCGCTGCTGGCGCTTTCCCTGTCCGCTTGCGTGACTACCAATTCCCCCACGACCGGCCAGGGCCAGGGCGTCAGCTACGGCGATGCCAAGGCCGTCGAAACGGTGTCGACCGACCTGGGTTCCACCGACATTCAGACGACATCCGAGAAAATGACGCAATCCCTGCTGCAAACGCCGCTGTTGCAAGACATCGTCCGGCAGCGCGGACTGCTCATGGCTTCGCCGGTGGAGAACAAGACAAGCGAGTATTTCGATACCAAACTCATTACGGATACCGTCCTCTCCCAATTGCAGAAGAACGGGGTGCGTTACGTGATTGCGGGCGACGAAATGCAAAACCAGGTCGATGAACTGCGCCGCCAGAACCAGAGCGGCCTGTACAAGAAAAGCTCGACCGCGAAAGTCGGTAATATGCAAGGCGCGCAATATCGCCTCGACGGCAGCGTTTCTTCCATCGTCAAACGGGGTGGCGGCGTCAAGGACGTGTACTACAAGATCAATATGCGCCTGATCGAGATCGAAAGCGGCGTCGTGGAATGGTCCGACGAGAAGGAAATCCGCAAGGTTCTCAATTACTGATGCCATGGCGTCCCGGCGGCGTGCAAGCTTCCGGGTGGACTTGCTGCGCAAAAACGGACGCCCAAGAGGGGCGAGTCAAGCATTTTGCTTGAGTTTTTTGCAAAGTCATTCGGAGACAGATAGGCCAGAGCCGAGTGCATTCGGGTGGGATTGTAGAAGCCATGGACATAGCAGGCGATAGTTTGATGAGCTTGAGCCTTGGTCTCGTAGGCGCCAGGGACTTCCTCGCGTTTGAGCGGGGCCTGTCATGAATTTCGTGTTCAGAGGGCGTGTTGAAAATCACATGGTGGCCTGAACAAAGCGTTCAGCATAGAGGATAGCAAATTGGTTCATAGCCGTCTTCCAATCGTGCGACGG
>JAISCE010000062.1 GCA_031265765.1 Azoarcus sp. | reverse complement strand
CGCGGGCGGCCTCGATGGCGGCGTTGAGCGCCAGCAGGTTGGTCTGCCCGGCAATGGCGCCGATGCTGGCGACGACGGTTTCGATTTTGCGCGAGTGCTCGGTCAGGCGCTCGACTTCGGCCAGCGAGGATTGCACGCGATCCTTGACCGCGTGGATCGAGTCGATCACGCCATGGACGACTTCCTTGCCGTGCGTGACCTTGTCCGCCGTCTCGCCGACTCTTTCGTTGGCGGTTCCGGCGGCGCAGGCGGCCTGCTCGATGGCCGCCGAGAGTTCCTCGATGCTGCGGCTGACTTGCGAGGCGTTGGACGACAGATGACCGACGTTGCCGGAAAGCTCATGCACATCTTTCAGTGCGTTGGTGGCGGCGCCGGTCACGGCCGTCGAAGATTCGCGGATGGCGCCGACCAGCTTCTTCATGGCCTCGCGGGTGTCGTTGATGCGGCCGGCCAACACGTCGACTTCGTTGTGCGATCCGGCGTCGGCGGGCAGCGCGCGGCTCAGGTCGCCCTCGCCCATGTGGCTCAACGCCTGGACGAGCAGACCGATTGGATGTAATTGATAGTGCACCAGCCACCACAGGCACAGTATCAGCGCCAGTATCGTACCGGCCAGGCCGAAGAAGAACCATTGCGTGATGTCGTCATAGTCGACGGTATATTCCGCCATCGGCGCGGAGGCGACGACGATCCAGTGCAGGGCGGGGATTTCGCGGAAGACGCCGATCTTTTCCTCCATGCCGCCCTTCGGGAGGGCCCAGTCGTAGAACGCGGAGCCGGTTTTCTGTTCGATCGCCTGTTGCAAGAAGGGCTGGAGACTGGCGGGCGCGGCGTCCACGGACTGTCCGCGCAGCGTCGGGTGAAGGACGAATTTCGCTTCTTTCTGATCGCCGGTGGGCAGGGCGATGATGAAAGGGTAGCCGGTCTTGCCGAGCACGATGCCGGCCAGGCGGTCTTCCAGCACCTTGGTAATTTCTTCAACGGAAATGCGCACGCTGATCGCGCCGATGATCCGTCCGCTTTCGTCCTTCAGCGGATCTACCGCCAAAGCATATAACTTGCCGGAGCGTTGTATCGTTCCCCCATAACTTCTGCCCTCAAGCACTATCCGGGCATAATCGTCGGTGATGAGTTCGCCGTCGCGGTATTTACCATCGGCATTCATGAGCAGCGTCGTGGCGCGGTAGAGTCCGTCGCCGTCCGCGACCATGAAAGCCATGTCGGATTCCGGATTCTTTTCTTGATAGGCCAGCAGGTAGCTTTGGTTGCCGACGCCGCGAATGTCGTTGCCGAACATCAGCTCCGGTCTCGTCCTGCCGCCAACGACGACGGTTCCGCCGGTCAGCCGCGCCGGGGGCAGTACACTCTTGGCGCGCAGCAGCGCCGCATGCGCATCGTGCTGCATGCTTTCTTCGGCGTAGTTGAGGGTGAGGAAAATCAGATCGGTCTGCGTTTGCAGGGCGCTGGCGGCCGCGCCGCGGGCGGCGGCGTGCGTATAGGAGTACAGCGCAATGGATAGGGGAATGGCGATCAGCAGGCAGAGTGCGATGACGCCGATGAGAGTTTGCTGAACCAGTGGAAAACGCCGGATGCCGAACATCGCAACCTCCTGAATTGAAGGCCTAGTCTCGCCTTGCACAGTGTTTCTTCAGGAAAATCCCGTGCGGGGCTTGCTATGCAGGCGGGTACTGTAGCAATTTTCGCCAACATGGTTATCATAACCTATTTGACATCGTGGGGTTTCTCACGATTCATCGGAAACTATTTATCCGCCGCGCTGTCGGCGCTTTGCTTGCCGTCCCGATGCGCCGCTTCGCCGCTCTCGCGCGCCCTCTTTCCGCCGTCGCAACGGCAGACCCGGAGGCTCGCCTCGTCGAGTTCATTGCGCCGCTTGAGGAAAGCTTCCAGCCCGGCAATCGCCGATTGATCGTCGCAAGCATGGAACAAGTGGATTTCGCGGAAAACGCGCGCTTCGCTGCATAAGGCCCGATATCGATCTCCCGCCGTCTTGTGCGCGCAAGCGCGTCCGGACGGTTTCATGAACGTCATCACGGCTGTAAGCGCGGCCAGCAACGCGGAGAGCATCGCCGCGAATATCGGATGATTTCCGGAAAACGCCATACCCGCCAGGACGCTCAAGGCCACCGAGGAGATGCCGATACAATAATGCCGACGTCTCCAGCGCGCCGCCGCGCCGGCCTGCGCCTCGCCGCGCCGGGTGCAGTCGTTTTCCAGTTGCGACAGCTCGCCCGCGACGGAACGCTTGGTCGCGGGCGAATGGACTTCGTATTGTTCGGGCATCGTAACCCCCTGCGGTTCTGGATATCGTCGTTCGGAACGGGCGCGGCCCCGGATTCGCGCTCAGTCGATGGAGCCGAGATAGTCCGCCTTGCCGACAGGCACGCCATTGTGCCGCAGCAGGGCGTAAGCCGTCGTCAGGTGAAAATAGATATTGGGAATCGAGTGCTGCAATAAAAAGACTTCGCCACGATATGCCTTGGCCGGATTCCACGGCAGGCGCACTTCACGGGCGGCGCTGTCCGCGAAATCGCTTTCCTTGAAGGTTTGCAGGTAGACGATCGAATTGGCGATGCGCATTTTCAGTGCGGCGAAACCGGTTTCGTCGTCCTCGAATTTCGGCGCTTCCTTGCCAGTCAGCCATGCCGGGGCAAAGCGGCTCATGTCGCTAACCATGCGGATCTGGCGGATCAGCGGAAACATGTCCGGGAACAGGCGCGCATCGAGCAGCGCGCGTTCCTCGATTTTGTTGGCGGCGGCATATGCTGCCGCCTTGTCGAGCAAATGCGACAGATTGTCCAGGACGCGGATATTGCCGAGAACCGCCAGTCGATAGTAGCTCACATTCATGGGACGACTCCTTTGCTGTTTGTATGGCCGAAAACACGGCGCATCGCGCATCATACGCGACCGGGATGCCGCGCGCCTCTTTCGGTTTTTGCGCCGGCGGGGCGATTGCATGCCTGCCGCAAGGCCGCCGCGCCCGCTCCGCTCATGCCGGAAACCCGGCGGATTCGACATTGCGCGCGACGATATTCCGTATCGAACCCAGCCTGCCGTGAAAAAAATGATCCGCGCCGGGCAGCACGACGACCGGCAATTCCTGGGGACTCGCCCATTCGAGCACGTTGGCGAGGGGAACGGTGCCGTCGACCTCGCCATGGATAATCAGGGCCGGAATGCCCTTGGGAATGGCGGGCGTTTCGTACTGGCGCGCGCCGCCGGTATCCACCATGCCGGCGGCCATGCCGACCAGCACGAGATGGCGCGGCGGCATGCCGCTGGCGGCAAGGCGGACGGCGAGCCGCGCCTGCACGTAAGCGCCGAACGAAAAGCCGCCCAGGATCAGCGGCAAATCGCCCCAGCGCGCGCGCGCCCAGTCCAGCACGGCGAGCATGTCCTCGCTCTCGCCCGCGCCATGGTCATGCACGCCCTCGCTTGCGCCGACGCCCCGGAAGTTGGGACGCAAGGCGACATGGCCGAGATCGCGGAAAACGCGCGCCAGGGTATGAACCACTTTGTTACTGTTGGCGCCGCCGTAGAGCGGATGCGGATGGCACACGAGGGCGATGCCCCGCGCTTCGGCGGGCGCATCGACCAGTATCTCGATTGGCCCCGCCGCGCCGCGCGCCATGGCGGACTCACCGGGAAGAGGACGATTCATCGTAACTGGCTCCGGTCTGAAACCCTGTCCGGCGGGATGACGGACACTGGACGACGGAATGCCCCGAGGCTGGCCGGGGCAGCCGGGATTATAGGCTCGCGGCGGCGGATTCCCCGCAGCGGCCTTCTTCGAGGCGCTCGCCCCGCAGCAGCCCGAAAGCGGAAAGATACGCCAGCGCGGCGAAAGGCCACACGGTCGCCACCAGCCGGCACAAGCCATAGAAATTCGGGTAATTGGCGCGCACGATGAGAGCCGGGCCGCCGCTCTGGAGATAAGGGCTTTCCGGCATCATGTTGATAAGGACGGTGGCCATCAGCAAACCCGCGCCGGCCAGGGCATGTTGCGCCACCCTCGGCAGGCACAGGGCGATGGCGAACAGCGCCCCGCCGATCAACAGACCGTGTTCGGCGCCCGGCGTCGCCCAGATCAGGGGATTCGGCGGGATGAAGCAGATGGCGCAGGCCGCTGTGTGCGCGCCGATGCCCAGCGCGAGCAGCGCCACGGCCAGGAGCGGCCCTTTCCGGCGCAGCATGCAACGCACGAACAGACCGACGGCGACCATCATGCTGGCGGTCTGCGCAACCTCGAAGGTAATGAGGCGCTCGGCCTCGAAAGGCAGCGGCGGCGCAATACCCAACAGGCGGCGCAACTCGCCGCCGCCGAACAGAAGATGATCGGGTACAAGCTGTACGAGCAGCCAGAGCGCGACGAGAATCAGGCCCGCGTCGCCGGTCCGGCCATGAGCGATGTAGCGTTCGCGCCAGCGCGCCAGGCCGCGCCCAGGGGCGAACAGCGCCCGCCCCAACCATGCTCCGAGCAGCGCGCCGATGAAGGCGCCGCAGAGATTGGTAGCGATATCGAGATTGCTTGCGGTGCGCGAAGGCAGGAAGCCTTGCAAGGTTTCCAGGCTGAAACTGAGCAGGAAAGCGCCCAGCATCGTGACGCCGATCCGCCGCTTCCGCGTCCAGCGCCACGGCAGGACGGAAGGCGCGATGAAGCCCAGCGGAACATAGCCGACGACGTTGACGACAATATCGCCCCAGTTGATGTATTTCGGCCACGGCGCAAGCAGATAGTCGAATATCGGCAGCCCGCTCGCCTGCCAGCCGCCCAGCGGATGCAGGCAGGCGTACACCAGCATCGCGATATAGGCAATGGCGAGATGGCGGGGCAGCGAGATGGCGGAAGACACGTAGCGGCGCGAACGGGCGGGGCGGCAAGGAACGGGCGGAGCGGCAAGTCTAACACCTCGGAATGCCCGCGAAGGAGAAGCGTTGGCGGCCTCGGGGCGATTGCACACGCATGTACCATAAACATTCGGCAACGGCCAATTGGCGAAAAAGCGCCAAATGCACCACCCCGGCACGGCGGGCAACTCGTCTTCGATAGCCCCGCATGGTGGCAAGGGCGGAAATCCGGAATAGCCGGATTTCCGCCGCCGCAGGACTTATTGGCGGATTTACATGCGGACGATCAACGCTTTTCCGCGTTTGGGCACGATTGCGGGCGAGGAAGACCCGCGCCCGCAATCGAAACCGCCCCGCCAAGCCGCCATGTGCTCACCAGCCCCCACAGGAACCATAACTGCCAAAAGAATCATAGCTACTGCTACTGAAAGAGTCGTAGCTGCTGTCGCCGAAAGAGTCGTAGCGGGCCTGTCATGAATTTCGTGTTCAGAGGGCGTGTTGAAAATCACATGGTGGCCTGAACAAAGCGTTCAGCATAGAGGATAGCAAATTGGTTCATAGCCGTCTTCCAATCGTGCGACGG